>JAXDJM010000229.1:0-6424 GCA_034665605.1 Actinomycetota bacterium
CGCGACGAAGGGCTCGAATAGCTGGTCCACGAGAGCGGGATCGATGCCCGGCCCATCGTCTGCCACGGCGATCTCGACCCTGTCCGGCCCGTCGAGCTGGGCAACTATCGAGATCTTGTGGCCGCCGTGGCGATACGAGTTGGTGACGAGGTTCACGAACACCTGCTCGAGCCGGCGTTGGTCGGCGACCACCATCACCTCGGGTGGGATCGACACATCGCTTGTAAACCCCTCGGGCGGGGACGTCGAATCGAGGGCCGAGGCGACCGCATCGCGCAACAGAACGTCGGTCAGCTCAACTTCAAAAGTCCCCCGCGACAAACGAGAGAGGTCCAACAGATCGTTGATCAATACGAGGGCGCGCCGGCTTTGACGATCCAACGCAGCGAGGCTTCGGTCGACCTCTTCTGCCGGCAACTTTTCGGATCGACCGGCAAGCATCTCGGTGAGGCCGGCGATGATCGTAAGAGGAGTACGCAACTCGTGGGCAACGTGCGCTACGAATTCCGAACGATCGAGATCGCTCTGCAGTTGTTGGAGTCTCTTGCGCTCGCCTATGGCCCGTGACGTCACCGAGGCACCGATGATCGTGCCCGACGAGTCGTAGACGGGCGACGCGCTGACCGAGACCTCGACGATCTCACCGGACTTGGTGATGCGTTCGGTCTCACGATGCTCGATGCGCTGTCCGCTAAGGATGGTTCCCAGGATCTCGAGATGCTCGCCCGCCCGGTGCGGTGGGACGATCGTTGCGATCGACCGCCCGATCATCTCTTCGGCCGTCCACCCGTAGAGACGCTCACAGGCAGGGTTCCACACGGTTACTTGCGCGTCCCGGTCCTTCGCCAGGATCGCGTCGTCCGACGACTGCACGATGGCCGACAGCATGGCGGCGGTAACGGCGGGGTCGGACGAGTCGGGGGTCGGTTTCTCGGTCACGGAGCGCTCCGGGCTACGACGGTGAGGACGCTTGTTCTGGTCTCGGCGCAGGTTCCTTTTACCAGCGAAACGAGGCAGGGAAACGTCGAAATCCAAAGAACCTTGGCCTCATGGTTTCCCCAACCCGGATCCCAGGCCCATCAACCGCGTCGTCGCTTAGTCTGCTTGTCTTGTGAGCCTCGCCGACTCATCCCCCCACCGAAGCCGCACGGTCCTGGTCGTCGACGACGACCCGGACATTCGTTACATGCTTCGCTTAAAGCTCGAGGTCGCGGGTTACGACGTGGTGTCCGAGGCGAGCAACGGCGCGGAGGCCGCGTGGGAAGCAGAGAACCATCACCCAGATTTCGTGATCCTCGATTACGCGATGCCGGTCATGCGCGGCGACCAGGCAGCCACCCTCATAAGAGGCGTCTCGCCCCATTCGCAGATCATCGCTTTCTCTGCCTTCATGTCGGGGCCGGCGGACTGGGCCGACGCGACGCTTCCCAAGGAAGACGTGGGGCGACTCACCCGCCTCCTCGAAGAGCTCGGCTAGGTTCTTAATCCTTCGTGAGCCCGCCACGCACACCGGTTGACAGATTCCAGTCGGTCGACGACGTTCGGGCGCTTTTAGCCGAAAGCTCCTACCTCGCGAGCGAAGAGATCGCGACCGTCGTTTTCTTGGCCGCGCGCATGCACAAACCGCTGCTGGTCGAAGGACCTGCCGGCGTCGGTAAGACCGAGCTGGCGAAAGCCGTCGCGCGTGGACTTGAGGTCGAGCTCGTGAGATTGCAGTGCTACGAGGGGGTCGACGAGTCAAAAGCCCTTTACGAATGGAACTACAAGAAGCAGCTACTGCGGATACAAGCAGGCAGTGAAGAGAGCTGGTCCGAGATGTCCGACGACATCTTTTCACCGGAGTTTCTGCTCGAGCGTCCGATTCTGAAAGCGATCCGGTCCGAGCAAGACGTGGTGCTGCTGATCGACGAGATCGACAAGCTCGACTTCGAGGCCGAGGCGCTGTTGCTCGAGGTTCTTTCGGACTGGCAGGTAACGATCCCCGAGATGGGGACCCTCAAGGCGACACACGTTCCGTTCGTCGTGCTCACTTCCAACAACGAGCGAGAGCTTTCCGAAGCGCTGAAGCGCAGATGTCTTTATCTATACCTGGACTATCCCTCGATCGAGCGTGAGAAAGCCATCGTTCTATCGAGCATCCCCAACGTCGACGAGATGCTCGTCGATCAGGTGGTCAGGATCGTGCGAAGTATCCGGGAGCTGGAACTGAAGAAGTCCCCCTCGATCGCAGAGACGCTCGATTGGGTCGGCACCCTGTTGCACTTCTCGGTTACGACGCTCGACGAAGACACTTTGAAGAAGACGCTCCCGGTACTGCTCAAATATCGTTCCGACATCGAGAAAGCGTCCGCGCATCTGAAGCTGCCGTCTTCCGGGGCCTAAGTGCTGGACCGGTTGCTGGAATTCACCGGAGCGCTGCGCGACGCAGGCGTGCCGGTGTCGGTGGGCGAGGATCTGGATGCGCTGAGCGCGCTCTCGTACGTCTCGCTTGCCGACAAAAGCGCGGTGCACTCCGCGCTCGCCGCAGCGATGGTCAAGACCGACACCCATCGAGATGCTTTCGATCTGTTGTTCGAGCTGTACTTCGGCACGGGTCGAGGGGATGCTGCGATCGGCTCGGCCGACGAGCTCGCCGACGAGCGGACCGCCGACGAGTTGGCCGAAGCGGTCGGCGACGCGATCACTGCCGGCGATGGCCAAGCAACGTCGGACCTGGCGCGCGAGGCGGTCGCCCGATTCGGTCGCGTCGAGTCCCCTTCAGGCCAGTGGTGGTCGAACTACGAAGTCGCCCGGACCCTCGACCTGACGACCTTGCTAGCCCGGCTCGAGCGAGCTACCGACGATCCGGCCCTGCCGGGGTGGCAACAGCAGATCCTGCGCGGGCAGATACAAGAGGGCATGGCCCGGTTCCGCGCCGCGGTCTTGGCCGAAACGCGGCGCCGGGTCGCCGAACATCGCGGAGCCGCTGCGGTCGCCTCCTACGCGGTGCCGCCGTTGCCCGAAGACCTGTCGTTTCTCAGTGCAACTACCGATGTCGACGAGGTCCGGCGAGCCGTGCGGCCGCTGGCTCGGAAGCTCGCCGCTCGGATCGCCATGAAGCGCAAGAGATCGACGCGGGGCACGCTCGACATGCGACGAACGTTCCGGCGCTCGCTGTCGACGGGTGGAGTATTCGTCGACACCCCGATGCGCCGAAAGGTCCCTCACCGACCCGAGATCGTCATCCTGTGCGATGTATCGGGATCGGTCGCACGCTTCTCGCGGTTTGCGCTGCTATTGACGCACGCGCTGAGCGCTCAGTTCACTCGGGTCCGCTCGTTCGCGTTCGTCGACGCGATCGACGAGGTCACCGATTACTTCGACAACGAGGACTTCGCCGAAGCGATCAGGGCGATGAGCGATAACGCGCGCATCGTTCGCGACGACGGCCACTCTGACTACGGAACGATCTTCGAGATGTTCTTGGACGAGCACGGCCGCGACATCGGCCCCAAGACGACTCTGTTGATACTTGGAGATGCTCGCAACAACTACCGGGCGCGCGGCGGCGAAGCGCTGAAGGAGCTGTCGAAACGGGCCCGGCATACCTACTGGCTCAACCCCGAGCCGCGCGGCGATTGGGATTCGGGCGATTCCGTGGCGTCGGACTACGCGGAGTACGTCGACGACATGGTCGAGGTTCGCAACCTGCGGCAGCTCGAATCGTTCATAGCCACGGAGCTATAGCAGCCCGATCCGCTTTCTGTGTCACATGCAGCTCGGAAACCGATCCTCAAATGACACGGAACGACCGGCTCATCCTCGGTCGTCGTGCAGGTGATGCTCTCGTTTCATGGCGCGGCGGAACTGGCGCTGGCGGATGAACGCAACGAGGAAGGCGAGGAGACCGCCGAGGACCACCGCCAGCAACAACGCGCCGGCCAGAGGCGTGGAGACCGACCAGAACAGGAAGTCCATCTTCACGTGCTCGGTGTTCTGAAGCACGAAGATCGCGGTGAGCAGACCAAGGATCAAAAGGGCGACAACCACGCCCTGCGCGCGCTTGACGGGACCCGCGGGCTCGGGATCCCCGGCCTCGTGTGGATGCGCCTGCGCGCGCTCATCGTCCGCCATGACTCTTGAAGTTAACCGAACGCCGACGTGCTAACGACTACCGCAGCGACGGGCCCCCGACCAGCGTTCCGACGACACCTTCGTCGCCGACGTCGTTCGGCCCCTTCGTTACGCACGTCGTGATGCACGCATCGACGTACGAGGCCCACGGGCGACCCTGTCGGTCGATCACCACGTCGATGAAGTCGTAGACCGCCTTGCAACGGATCGGTCCGCACGTTCCCCTTACGAAGGGATCGCTGGGGTCGTTGATCGATGCGCTGTAGAACGTCGGTTTCTTGGCCAGGGCGTTCGCCGAGATCGTCATGTATCCGTTCCACGTCACGTTCTTGTAACGAGCGGGATCGGGTGGGTTCAAAAAGAACAGCGCCTTGAAGCACTTAGCCGGATCGGGCTTGCAGTCTTTGCTCTCGGGGAACGGTTTGCCGGGGCTGTTCGTCGAGCCGTAGTAGACCGCCGCGATCTTCCCGTCCGCGCCGATCGTGAGGCTCGGCAACGTCGCTTCTTTCACGCCCGGCGCTCCGATCATCATCGGCTTGCTCCACGTCTTGCCCCCGTCGCGCGATATCGCCAGGTAAGGGAGCCGGTCGCGGCTCATCCAGAAGTAGTAGACGTTGCCCTGGGTGTCGGCCGTCACGGCTGCCTCGTGCTCGAACACGCCCGTTGGACTCAGCGGCACGCCGTTCTTTGCCACCTGCACGCGGGTCCACGTTGCACCCTCGTCGTGGCTGATCGCGAGCCACGGTTGGCCACAGAACCCCTTCGGGATGTAGACGGTGCCGTCGGGGCCCACGAAACCGTGACCGATCGCGCCGTGGCAATAACCCTGAACTCCGAGGTCGTTCTCGGACTCCTGGTCGGTGACGTACGCCGGCTCGCCGGTCGGCGCGAAGGAAACCCCACCGTCAAGCGACTTCTCACATTGAGCTGCAACCGAATAGATCGTCGCGCCCGCCTGGGACGAGCACACGTAAACGACATCTGGGTATCCGACCGGGGCCGTGGATGACTTGGGAGGGGGGCCTGCGAACAGCGTCTGATGATCTTGCTCCCCACATTGCAAGGGGCTCGTCGTCCACGACTTGGCCAAGTCGTCGGTGAACGAAAGCTCGGAGCATCCGAACAAGAAGTCCAACGTGAACACGCGATCGGTTCGTTGATCCACGAAGAGGTACGGGTCGAGACTCTCGGGGTGGCGCTGGCGCCCACCGAGCGATGGTGAGACGTCTTCCCACTTGAATGAGGAGTTGGCGCTGCGCGTGCCGCGGATCACCTTCGGGGGACCGTCGAGAGCCTGGAAGAAGATCGAACCGTCCTTCGTGACACCGATCATCGGCTCGCCAGCTTGGAAACCGGTCCGGTAGAGAAGCGCGCGGGGGCTCGACTCACCCGATCTCGTGACGACCCTGTCGCCGGCTCGATGCGCAGTGGCGACTCCACCCGCTGCGGCGGCCGGCGACAACCGCCGGCGACGCGGCGTCACGCCGTGGATGAAGTGGGGAGCGGCAGGTTCCTCCATGTCGAGGGCAACGTTCGGCTGTAACAACCGACTATCACTGGAGCTACCGAGATGCCCTCGTCCCGCGAGCGGCGTCGTCGCTCTGGGTAGCTGGACCGCGATGCCAGCGATGAGAGCTGCACATCCCACAACGGCGATACTCGTTCGGACCCTCATCCGTAACCTCCCCGTCCGCTACTACCCTTCGACGGAAAGGTACATTCCACCTTTTTTCGGGCGGGTCAGGCTCCGCGCATCCAGGCGACGCCGACGAGACCGGCCCCCGTGTGGATACCGAGCGACGGGCTCAGCCCGGTGACGAGCTCGTTGCCGCCCAGGTACGAGCGCAGCTCATCGGCTTCTTCGGGGGCCGCGGCGTGGAAGACGACCGAGCTGACGGCATCGGGGCCCTCTAACTTCTTCCATTCGCGCGCGACCCGCTTCAGAGCCGAGGTGTTCGACTGCGCGATCCCGCACGGAACGATCGATCCATAGCTGAATCGGAACACCGGGCACAGATCCATGCGCCGTACCATGCCCGCGGCGGTCTCGGGAAGCCGCCCGCTGGCCAGAAGGGGGCCGGTGCTCTCCAACTTCGCCACGAGCTCGACGCGCCGGGCCGCATGTTCGGCAACCTCGATGACTTCGGCCAGCTTGCGCTCCCCCGCGGCCGCGTCGCTTGCGGTCGAAACGACGAGCCCCTGTGCCGCCGCCGCGGTACGGCAGTCGAGCACCGCGCATGGGCGATCGGCAGTCTCCGCTGCGATCTCTGCGTGACGGAACATCGTGGTGAACTCGACGGCGGGAGTAACG
>JAXDJM010000230.1:0-8667 GCA_034665605.1 Actinomycetota bacterium
GGCGGGTTTGGTAACCGGCCCATTGCGGAGTCGCTTCGAGCTGACCGAGCGTCTCGATTACTACCCGCCCGAAGACCTGAAGACCATCATCGTTCGGTCGGCGGAGATCCTCGGCGTGTCGTTGGACAACGGCGCGGCGACCGAGATCGCCGGTCGGTCGCGTGGCACGCCGCGCATCGCAAATCGCCTGCTGAGGCGGGTGCGCGATTTCGCCCAGGTGCGGGCCGACGGGATCATCAATGAAGAAGTCGCAAAGACGGCGCTGACGGTGTTCGAGGTCGACGAGCTTGGCCTGGACAAGGTCGACGCGGCGCTTCTTGCGGCTCTCATCCACAAGTTCGCGGGGGGTCCGGTCGGCCTCTCCACTCTTGCGATCGCGGTAGGCGAAGAGCCCGACACCATCGAAGGGGTGTACGAGCCTTATCTCCTACAGCTGGGCCTGATCCGTAGAACGCCGAGGGGTCGCGTCGCAACCCAGGCAGCCTTCGCCCATCTCCACGTTCCGGAGCCACATGGTCCGGCCGCCGCTCGCTTGTTCGGCTGATCGCCTCGCAGCGCCCCTAGTCGCACCGAGGCGTTAGCATCTTGCTCCGAGCCGCCTCCGCGGCTCCGTTCGCGTTCCGGCGGGCCCTTCTTTTAGGGACCACCAGAAGGAAGTGGTAATCGTGGGACAAGGAGCATCGAGCCTGATCTTCCTCGCGCTCCTGATCGGCATCTTCTATTTCATGCTGATCAGGCCGCAGAAGAGACGGGTGCAGCAACACCAGCAACTCGTGAAGAGCATCGAGGAAGGCGACGAGGTCATCACGATCGGCGGCATGGTCGGAACAGTGGCCGAGATGGACGACGATCACATCGTCCTCGAAGTCTTTCCGGGAACGCGGATCCGGTTCATCCGCTCGGCGATCTCTCGCAAGGTCGTCCCCGAAGCGGACTACGAGGATGATGACGACGATGTCGAAGATGAAGACGAAGAGGAGTACGCCGAGGCCACAGACGACGACGCCTAGGCGAACGTCGTACCGGGGGATGGTCAATGCCGCTGTCTAGATACAAGACATATCTCGCCGTGACCCTGCTGGTCGCATTCGGGGGTTTGGCGCTCGTCATATTCACGAAGACGTCTCCGTCGCTCGGGCTCGACCTGCGCGGTGGGACGAGCGTCATCCTGCAAGCGGAGAGCAGCGAAACGGTCACGAGCGACGTGCTTTCGAAGACGGCCGACATCATCCGCCAGCGCCTCAACAACCTCGGCGTAGGCGAGGTTGATGTCTCGACAGCAGGATCCGGCAACATCTTGGTTCAGATACCGGCCGTCAAAGACAGAGCGAAAGCCTTGAAACTGATCGGCACGACGGCGCAGCTGACTTTCCGCCAGGTAAAGGCGATCTTTCCGCCGGCCACCCCGAAGAAGAAGCTCCCCCCCGTCACCAAAGACACTTCGAGCGCGGCTAACGATCAAGAGGTCGTCTATCCGGCCGGGTCGACCCTGAATCAGGCCGGCACGCTGTATCAGCTCGATCCCGCCGTGCTTACTGGTGACGTAGTCACCAAGGCGGAAGCGGTGGTCGACCCCAACAACGGCAACTGGTCGGTCTCGATCAGCATGAACGACCAGGGGTCGAAGACGTGGGCCACCTTCACCAGCAAGCTCGCCTGCCTGCGCGACAAGAACCCGAACGATCCCACGTCCGAGGTCGCCATCGTTTTGGACGGCAAGGTCGAGAACGCGGCCGGGATGCAGCAATCGAACGGGGGTACGAGCGGCGTCGCATGCAACGTCGGCATAACCGGCGGAAACACCCAGATCAACGTCGGCGACGAAACAGAGGCAAAAGACCTTGCGCTGATCCTCAAGACCGGTGCGCTGCCGATCACGTTGAAGATCCAGTCCGTTCAAGAGGTGTCGCCGACCCTCGGCAAGGACTCTCTCAATGCCGGCCTGAAGGCCGGCATCATCGGGTTGATCCTCGTCTTCATCTACGTGTTGCTCTACTACCGGGCACTCGGTTTGATCGTGTGGCTCGGTCTCCTCAGCTTCACCGCGCTGATGTACACGGTGCTCGCTGTGCTGGGCCGGACGGCGGGACTCACGCTGTCGCTCGCAGGGATCGCTGGGATCATCGTTTCGATCGGGATCACGTCCGATTCGTACATCGTCGCGTTCGAACGTCTTAAAGACGAGGTCAGATCCGGCAAGAGCATGCGCGCGGCCGTAGACCGTGGGATGCACAGAGCGTTCCGAACGATCCTGGTTGCAGATTTCGTCACTTTCGCGGCCGCAGCGATCCTGTTCTTGCTCGCCGTCGGCGCGGTTAAGGGCTTCGCGCTGACGCTGGGCCTCGCGACACTGATAGACGTGTTGACCGCCTACTTCTTCACGCGTTCGGCGGTCGTCCTTCTGGCGCGTAACAAGCGCTTCGCGGGAGCTGGATTCCTAGGGATGAAAGAAGCGTTGGGGGTCGAAGCCTGATGGCAAAGGGACGGTTGCACAGGCTCTATCACGGAGAGACGCGGGTCGACTTCGTCGGCCGCAGGCGTTTGTGGTACGTGATCTCACTCGTGCTGATCGGACTCAGCGTCGGTTCGATCGTCGGCCGCAACGTGCAACCTTCGTGCCATCCGCCGTTCCCGTCGTTCTTCAAAGGGCTCAGTTGCGGCATCGAGTTCAAAGGTGGGATCTCTGTCAGCATGCCGGTGCCGAGCGACGGACCGCTGGCGGACGCCGCCGACACCAATGTGGTCGAGACGGTCCGAAGCGCTGCATCCGACGCCGGCGCACCCGATGCGCAGGTGCAGGTGGCGACGGATCCAACAACGCACACCCGCCAAGTGATCGTGCAGACCTCGGTGGGAAGCACGACCGCGCAGACCAACGTTCAGAATGCGGTTGCCACTGCCGTGGGCGAAGACACCAACTCGACCGACATATCCAGTCAGCAGATCGGAAGCAGTTGGGGTGGCGAGATCACCAACAAGGCCGTCAGGGCCCTGATCATCTTCTTGATCGTGATCGTTGCATTCATCTCTTACCGGTTCGAATGGAAGATGGCGGTCGCAGCATTCCTCGCTTTGCTGCACGACCTCTTGATCACCGCCGGCGTCTACTCGGTCGTCGGTTTCGAGGTGACCCCGTCCACGATCATCGCCATCCTGACGATCTTGGGTTATTCGCTATACGACACGGTCGTCGTCTTCGACAAGGTCGAGGAGAACACGACGATGTTCGCAACGACGGGCAAGATGACCTACCAAGACTCGGCCAACCTCGCGATGAACCAGGTGTTCATGCGCTCGCTCAACACGTCTCTGGCGACGCTGCTGCCCGTTTCGGCCCTGTTGTTCGTCGGCGCAGGATTGTTCGGAGTCGGAACCTTGAAAGACCTGGCCCTTGCGCTGTTCGTAGGGATCCTCAGCGGAACGTACTCTTCGATCTTCGTGGCGACGCCGGTTCTGTCGCAGCTGAAAGAGCGCGAGCCTCGATACAAGAACATCCGCGCGAGGGTGCTGCGGGATGCCACCCGGGCCCAGCAGGTGTCGAGCCTGACGCCGGCCGAAGCGGCCGCCTCATTGGGAACGTCCGGTGGGGCCGCGTCCCGACGCAAGAGCCCTGCTGCACCCGCGGCTGCAGCCACGGACGGCGAGACCGTCGAACCGGTCGCTGTTGGATCGAGCGTGAAGCCCCGGACGTCGACGCGACCGGGACCCAAGACCTCGAAGGGCGCACGGGCGCGTTCGGGATCCAAGAAGGCGAAACGCAGGAAACGCCGGTAGTGCTTCGCCCTAGGCCTTAGGACGCCGGTGGCGATCGAAGCCGGTCATGAGTGGCTCAAGAGCTATATCCGGGACATCCCGGACTTTCCCCGCGCCGGCGTCTTGTTCAAGGACATCACTCCGCTGCTCGCGGACAAAAAGGCGTTCAGCTACACGATCGATGCGATGGCTCACCAATTCGACCGCGACGAGGTCGACAAGGTTCTCGGGATCGAGGCGCGCGGCTTCATGGTGGCCGCTCCACTCGCCTACAGGTTCACGGCAGGGCTGATCCCGGTGCGCAAGAAAGGCAAGCTCCCGTGGCACGTCGCGACCGAGTCGTACCAGCTCGAGTACGGCAGCGATGCCCTCGAGATCCACCGAGACGCGATCGCTCCGGGCGAGCGGATACTGATCGTCGATGACGTTCTGGCTACCGGAGGAACGGCGGAAGCGACGGCACACTTGACCGAAACCTGCGGCGGCAAAGTGGCGGGGATCGCCACCATCATGGAGCTCTCGTTCCTGGGCGGGCGCGACCGATTGAGTGGATACGAGGTATTTAGCGTCATCTCCTTCGCGACCTGAGCTGGCGCTCATAAATTCGCCCATCCCCCTATCCGGGCGCGCCACTCCTTGTCAGGCTGGCATCGTGAGCCAGCCCCTGCCGCAAGATCGACGATCTCTGAAGTACATCCGGCTTGCCGTGTTCCTGGCAGAGCAACCGCCCGATGTGAATGAGGTCTCGATGTCGCTTTCCGAGATCGAAGAGGTGGTGGGCGCTCCATTGCCTTCCAATGCTCGGTTTCCTTCGTGGTGGCGTAACGACGAGCACCGGATGCACAGCAGGGCATGGTTGACCGCGGGCTGGAAGGTCAGAGACATGCGAGGCAACAACGGTGTCACTTTCGTGAGGGATCGCAGCACGTCCCAATGACGCGCGTCCAGCGTTTGATCGGTCTGATCGTCTAAGGATCTGAGTTCGCGCGGTCGTACAATGTCTTATGGCATCGGGTCCCGGTAATCCTTCCGAAGACGGCATCCAGGTCGTTGAAGACGTGGTTGCTGCGCGTCCGCCGGCCCCGGAGCAGCCCGGGGCGCGCGGCATGAAGGCCGTGCTGAAGAAGGTGCGTCCGGCCAGATCCCCGAGCTCTCCCGGGCTCGACAAGCTGATCAAAGAGATGCGGTCGCGTCGCCCGAAAGCGGACTTCAAGGTTGTCGAGCGCGCGTTCGAGGTGGCCTCGGCCGCCCATGAGGGCCAATTCAGAAAGTCCGGTGACCCCTTCATCACGCATCCCTTGGGAGTTGCGATGGTCCTCGCGAAACTCGGGCTCGATGAGACTTCGGTAGTGGCCGCTCTGCTCCACGATGCTGTGGAAGACACGGACGTCAAGCTTGCGGATATAGAGACTGACTTCGGCTACGACGTCGCGATGCTGATCGACGGCGTGACGAAACTGGACCGCATCGGCTTCCGCTCGGCGGAGCAATCGCGGGCCGAGAACCTGCGCAAGATGATCATCGCGACGGCTCGTGACGTGCGGGTCCTGTTGATCAAGATCGCCGATCGTCTTCACAACATGCGAACGCTCGCACCACTATCTCCGGAGAGACGCGAGCTGATAGCCCGCGAGACCCTCGAGATCTATGCCCCTCTGGCACACCGCTTGGGTATGTACGCGATCAAGTGGGAGCTCGAAGACCTGGCGTTCGAAACGCTCCACCCGAAGCGCTACGAAGAGATCGAAGCCCTCGTGCAAGGACGCCAACCAGAGCGTGAAGGCGTACTCGACGAAGTATGCGACGAGATCACCGGCAAGCTCCGTGACGTAAAGATCAAGTCGGAGGTTTCGGGACGGCCGAAGCATCTCTATTCGGTTTACGAAAAGATCGTCCTTCGCGGCAAGCAGTTCGATGAGATCTTCGACCTCGTCGGCATCAGGGTTGTCGTCGAGTCGGTCCGGGATTGCTACGCCGCGCTGGGTGCCCTACACACCCTCTACACGCCGGTTCCGGGCAGGTTCAAGGACTACATCGCGATGCCCAAGTTCAACATGTACCAGTCCTTGCACACGACGGTGATGGGCCGCGCCGGGCGCCCGATGGAGATCCAGATCCGAACGACCGAGATGCATAAGGCAGCCGAATTCGGCATCGCTGCGCACTGGCTCTACAAAGAGCAGCGGGGGGGAAAGCCGTCCGAGGACGAGATCGCGTGGCTCCAGCGCTTCATGGATTGGCAGAAGGAATCGTCCGATCCCAAAGAGTTCATGGAGTCTCTCAAGATCGATCTCTATTCCGATGAGGTCTTCGTCTTCACACCCAAGGGTGACGTGCTCGAGCTTCCGCGCAGCGCCACGCCGATCGACTTCGCGTACCAGATCCACACGGAGGTCGGCCACCGGACCGTCGGTGCCCGGGTCAACGGCCGCCTCGTCCCTCTCAATCACGAGCTCTCATCGGGTGACTCGGTCGAGATCATCACCACGAAGGGGATGGCATCACCGTCGCGCGACTGGTTACAGGTAGTGCAGACGCCGCGCGCGAGGAACAAGATCAGGCAGTGGTTCGCGCGCGAACGTCGTGAGGACGCCCTCGCCCAGGGCCGCGACGCGCTGATCCAGGCGATGCGAAAGCAAGGGCTCCCGGTCGACAAACTGTCGAAAGGCGACCTCATCAAGCAGGCTTCCGACGAATTGAAGTTCCCGGACCTAGAGGCGATGCATGTCGCGATCGGCGAGGGGCATCTCTCGCCGCAGTCCGTGACGACGCGGATCATCCGGCTGTTCACCCCGGAGACGGACAAGGTCGAGCCCGAGCCGGAAGTCGCCCAGCGGCGCAGGCCGTCGCGCAGGGGGCGGGGAGTGGTGGTCGAAGGTTTTGACGACCTACTCGTAAGGCTCGCCCGCTGCTGCACGCCGGTGCCCGGAGATGCCGTGATCGGATTCCTGACGCGCGGTCGTGGGGTCTCGGTACATCGTGAGGACTGCCCGAATGCTCAGGCTCTTAGCGCCATCGACGAGAACCGCATGGTCGAGGTGTGGTGGGACGAGCGCCAGCGCGGGACGTTCGAGGTCGGTATCCAGATCGAAGCTCTGGACAGGACCAAGCTTCTGCGGGACGTCACGACGGCGATGTCGGATCAAGGGGTCCAGATCGTTTCCTCGACGACCCGGGTCGGACGCGACGGTATCTCGACCCTTACCTTCACGTTCGAGCTTGCCGACCCCAACCACCTCGAGCACATCCTCCAGAGCGTGCGCAGGGTCGACTCGGTGTTCGACGTCTACAGGGTGGTTCCGGCCGCCGCTCGTCCCTGAAACATTTAGTGCGAGGCAGTGCGCGCGTGGGCGCGCTCATAGTCATAGTGATCGCCAGTGGGGCGTGCACGTCGAGCTCTCCGCCTACCGTCGCCTCGGCACAGGATGCGGCCGACGCGTTCATTTCCTCGTGGAATGCACTCGACGCGCACGCAATGGTCGGCGTTTTCGATCAAAGATCGGCCCGGACGTGGCCGGAGAAAAAGCTCGCTCGATTCATGCATCGGGCACTCAACGATGGCGCGATCAAGAAGTTTGAAGTGACGCGAGCTGCAGCGGTGCCGCAGCCGAGCTTTGCTCCCGGCGCTTCTCCTTCGAGCGGTATCGACGCAGGAGTGCCGATCACGGTCACCTACCGATCCCGCGCGGTGTCGAGTCCCGCTCGTCTGAGCGGCATCTTGGCGCTGATCTACGACGCGGACCACGATCGCTGGCAAGTTCGGTGGCAACGATCCGATCTGTGGCCCGGTGTGCCGAAAGCGGCGGGCTTCGACGTCTCCTACCGATGGTTGCGACGTGGTGCGATCCTCGATCGGCATGGGACGGCCCTGGCGCGCGGTACCGGCGCGAGCCGCACCTATCCCGGAGGGGCTCTTGCCGGCGACACGATCGGATATCTCGGGGTTCTGTCGAGTGAAGATGCGAGTACGTCCGGATCGACAGATGCAGCCTGCGGGAAGGGTTGCCTGACCGGCGATCCGGGCGACTATGTCGGAGCGGCAGGACTTGAAGCCGGACTCAACGACGTTCTGGCCGGGACGCCAACCACGAAGCTCACGCTTGTCGACAAGAAGGGCACGGTCGTGGACGTCCTCGGACACAAGAAGGGACGCGCCGGTAGGTCGGTCAAGACCACGATGGACGTCGGCGTGCAGCGCGCAACCGAGGCGGGCCTTGGGTCCACGGTTGGAGCGGCGGTCGTCTTAGACCCAAAGAACGGCGACATACTCGCGCTCGCGACATCCGACCCCCTCGATCCGAACTCGTATGTGGGAGCGTCCGGCGTGATCCCGTTCGACCGATCCCGCGTCGGTCTTTATCCCCCCGGGTCGTCCATGAAGGTCGTCACTGCAAGCGCGGCGCTCGACACGAAGACGGTGACGCCGACCAGTCGTTTCGCGGGCCCGTACGACTATCGGGGCGTCCACAACTTCCACCACGAGCACTTCGCCGACATCTCGTTCGCAGATGCCCTGAAGTTCAGTGTCAACACGGTGTTCGCTCAGGTAGCCGAGAAGGTCGGCGCGGCGAAGCTGTACCGCTACGGCAAGCTCTTTGGATTCAACTCGGCCCCCGACCTTCCGCTGAACGTGGAGACGTCGTCGTTCCCACGCCCGCAGGACGACGCGGACTTGATGTTTTCGGCGATAGGCCAGGCTGCGGTTGTGGCGACGCCGCTTCAGATGGCGACGGTTGCTGCAGCCGTGGCAAACGGCGGCCGGCGCATGGACCCTCGGATCACGCTCGCCCAGAAGCCGAGCGGCCACCGCGTGATGAAGGTTTCGACTGCTCGCACCATGACGACCCTGATGGAAGGCGTCGTGCACGGCGGCACCGGGTCGGCCGCCAACATCTCCGGTGCCGACGTTGCCGG
>JAXDJM010000231.1:0-8460 GCA_034665605.1 Actinomycetota bacterium
GCTCAACTGTGTCGGCACCACGATCACCGGGATGCCCGCGCGCGCTGCAGCCAGCTTGCCGATGTCGAGAACGCGGCCCCCACCTATCGCAACGACCGCGTCGGCCCCCGCCTGGTGTGCCTGCGAGCCGACCTCTGAAGCCCAGGCCTGATCGAGAACGTCCGGTGGTGTTCCGCTCGCTCGCCGTCCGTCGATCGCGCGGGCTAGTCGCTCTCCGTGAACCGACGAAACGACGAAGGGTTCCCGGATCGCCAGATCTGCGAGCAACCGGATCAGGTCGTGCGCGGCGTCGGCTTCGTCGTCGCTCGCGTCGAAAGAGATAACTTCGGGGAATTCCATGATGGGTTAGCCCGGCTGCGATGCTTCGGCTTCCCACGCCGCGGAGTGACGCTCGATCACCGCAACCGCAGCCGGAACATCTTCGGGGGAATCGACCTCTGCATACTCGCCCTCGTTCACCGCGGCCGCCCGGGCATCGACACGTCCGAGCATCGCGTTGAAGACATCTTCGTAATAGAGCGACGTCGTGCCCTGCCATTCCAATTCGGTGGCGATATCGACGTAGACGGCCGCCGCAGGCGGACGGATCAGCGAGACACCTGCGAACTCGCCGTGGCTGCTGCGCATCTTCAGGCTCTTACTGACCCCGAGGACGCGATCCCTTTCGAGCATGACGCGCATGTCTTCTTGGTTGAGCTGCCGCCGGCTTTGGACGGCCAGGACCAGATCTCCCTGGGTGGCGGCGACCCGCAGGTACACGTCGGGAGGTACTACGACATCCGAGTTGACGGTGAGCACATCCATGCCCGGCGATTGATCGAGAGCTATACGAACGGAGTGGAAATTGCCCCACGACGCATAGCGCATGTTTCTGAGGAAGGTCACGGGAGTGGCGTCCCAGTGCTCCGACACGAAGCTCTCGATGTCCTGGGGCCTATGACCGGTGATGACCATCAGATCGTCGAGACCGGCTCGGCTTAGCCCCGCAAGTATGTAGTGCAAGAGCGGCCGGTGGTCTGCGATCGGGATGATCGTCTTCGGAGTTTCGCCACCCATCCTGACGCCACGCCCGGCGGCGAGGATCACCCCTCTTACGTTCGCCACGAAACCTCCAACGTCGTGTCTTTGGTGAGCACGTGCTGCCACTCGAGCTCGGTCGCAGAGGTCTTCTTCCATCCGGGGGCCGCGATCTGTGTGGCTCCGGCCGGAAGCTCGAGCGTTATGTCCATCGTTTCGGGATGCAGCTTCGCTTGGTGTTGCACGACCAGTCGGTAAACGCTGCGGTTCCCGATCGTCCGCACTACCGATGGGACACGATAGTCGTACCCGATCGAGCCATCTTTACCGGGCGCGATCTCGAGAGTTCCCGACCACACTTGCTTGCCGAGCTCGTGATGGGTCGCGACGGCTCCGCCTGTCCATGCCGCGGGGGCTGGTGTGTCCCTGCGACACGTCGTGTAGGAGGGGGTCAGGCTCACGCAGGTCGGCGGAGCGTGGGCGGTTGTGAGTTGGGCGTCGTCCGGCACGTACACGTTGATCATCGGGCGATGCCAGGGACCGGAGTCTCCCATCGAATAGCGGGGCTGCGGTAACCACACGCCGTTGTGTATCTGCACCGTGGTGGAATCTTGAGCGTCCGAGCCGTCGATCTGCACGTGCATCGTGTTCGTCTGCGTGGCGAAGTAATCGAGCTTGTTCCCGCCGACGTTCTGCTCGACGACGTCGACATAATCCGAGCCCTGTGCCGGCGATAACGCTCCGTCCCACTTCATTCGTTTGACGAAGCTTTCTTCAGCGGGGTCCGAGAACCACACCTGCATGTGCTTCTGGGCCAACGCGTTACCCATGCCCTTAACGAGCTGCGTTGCGTGAGCCGGATGGAGCATGTGGTCGTAGAACTTGTTCACGATGTCGTGCAGCACGACCCGTCTTTGGCCGGCTATGGGATACGACGCGTAAAGGCGGTACAAGAGGAGCTGCAGGATCTTGTTCGGCGAGATGTAGTTGCCGGCCTTGATGTGGAATCGCCCGGCGCCGTTCAACAGGTACTGCATCACTGTCGGGTCGACGCCGATCATCCCGTCGATGTGCGGGAAGCTTGGACCTACTGTGGCGCTCGCATAGTCCAACGTGAGCTGCGCCGAGAACGGCCAATCGGGTGACCAGTTCGCGTTGCCGAACCGTTGCGCGTCGGGGATCCCACTGACGTACCAGGCATCGGCGGGCAGCGGGATCGATATCTGCTGTCGATTCTGGTCGACGTTGTAGACGGTCTTAGTTTTCTCGAGATGCGGTTTGCCGTCCGCGATGTCGAGTAGCGAGAACTGCAGCAGGGAACCGCCCGAGCCCCGGAGCTCGGCCGAATTCTGCATCCCGAGCACGTAGACCCTTTTACCCCCTTGCCCGAGGAACCCGGGGAGGATCTTGAAGCCGGCTTGTGCGTCGTTCAGGAGCTTGTCGGTCTTGTCTGCCTTCGAGATGGCCTTGGTGACGTCGCCCCGCAGTCGGTGCGGCAACGACTGGAGCTTCACGGCTGCAAGTGCGTCGCGCGCGTTCAAGACGTCGGCGTGCACGTGGGCGATCTCACCCGCGACCTCTTCAACCTTGTCGATCGCGAAGCGCGATCCCTTGGGGTCGTTCGGGTCGGGAACGATGATGCGATTCGGCCCCCGCAACGCGCTTTCCGCGATGTGTAACGTCCCCGCTGCCGCGGCCGCCGAAAAGCGGGCCGCGTCCACGAGGTGACCCGCTTGGGACAGCGTCCCCTTGAGCTTCGATTGCAGATCGGCAAGAGCGAACAACGGGCTCTTCGAGTCAAGACCTTCGCCAGCTCTGTGGGCCGCAGCTTGGGCCGCGAGCGTCTCGTAACGAGCGTCCTTATTGGATCCGTTCGAGATCGCGTTCTGCGCGTGCTTCAGAGCGTCCTTCGCGTCGAGCAGCCCGGATGCGAGCCGCCATGGTCCGGCGAGCATGTACAGCCACAGGAATGTTCCGGCAAGAGCCAGCAGGAGCGCGCCGGCTCCGACGAGTCCGGGCTTCGCGCGTCGAACCGACACCGCTAGACGGCGGCGCGCAATGCGGGCGCTACTTCCTTACCGAGTAGCTCGATCGCGCGAGCCGCCGGCTCCACGGCCATCCCGGGGTAGTGCAGACGCAGGATGAGATGGCTTTCGGGATACGACGACAGCAGTGCGGCGGTCTCCTTGAGGTAGTCGATGACTTCCGTTGGCGTGCCGAACGCAGTGCTTGCGCGCAACTCGTCGTCATCGGGGGGCATGACCTCGAGCGGCTTCCCCTCGACATCGGTTCCCGCGCGCCATCCCGCGTAGACGCCCAACTGATGCCCGGTGCCGGCGGCAACCAGAGGCCAGTCGCGCTCGGGGTCGTCGGTAACGAACGCATTCTGAAGAAGTGCGACGACCGGCGCGCCTTCTTTGCCTGCCTTGTTCCATTCAAAAGAGGCCATCTCGAAAGCCTCACGCACGCGGTCCGGCTGCGCTCGCGAGGAGATGTATCCATCTCCGATGCGACCGGCGCGGCGTACGGCCGCGTCGGCGAAGCCGCCGATCAAGATCGGCGGCACCCGAGCGGGTTTGGGGGTCACCGCGACCGACTCGTAATCGTAATAACGACCATGGAACGTCAATCGCTCTTCGCCCCACGCGCCGCGCAAGATGCTCACGATCTCGGACAGGCGTCTGGTCCTGCTCGCAACGTCGATATCGAAGGCTCGGAATTCCTCGTCGCGCCAGCCGATCCCCAGGCCACAGATCGCCCGGCCCCCCGAGAGCTGGTCGACGACGGCAAAGTCCTCCGCGAGCCTGATGGGGTCGTGGAACGGGGCGAGCACGACGCCGGTTCCGAGCTCGATGCGGGAGGTCACCGTTGCAAACGCAGCGAGCATCACCAAGAGGGACGGCAGATATCCGTCGGCCGAGAAGTGATGCTCGGACACCCACGCGGAATCCAAGCCGTGCTCTTCAACCTGCTGCACGAGCGTGAGGTAATCGGAGTACTCCTGGGTGAAGCTCCGTCCACTCGATGCCGGGACCTGGCCGGTGAACAGACCCACCCCGATCTTCAAAGCCATCAACGACCTCCCACAAAAAAACGGGGCCCCCTAAGGGGCCCCGGCAAGCTAACAGCTACAGAGAGCTTCCTTATTTCTTAGGAACCGTGTAAGTCGTGCCCCACGTAGCGGAGTCGAAGATCGTGGAAGGCGTAAGCGAGCGCTCTGCGTAATGAGGAACCCAGCAGATGACACAGTTCGTTGTGGCGGTACCGGTCGCTCCGGGAGCGATCACCGAACCGGGCTTGGCGTTCAGGGTCTTCGCCGGCACGGTCCACGAGATCGTCTTACTTGCCGGATCGAATTTGCCGTCGACGTAAGCAACCGCGTTGCACTGGCTAAGAGTAAGAACTGCGGGCAGAGCCTGATCCGCACACGATTCGAGGCGAAACTCGCCGTTCGCGTAGACCTTGCCGACCCTCTCGGTACCGGTGCCCCCGGCGACCACGTCGGGCTTGCCGATGTCCTGGCTCTTCACCGTCCAGCGGTACTCCTTGCCGTCCACGCTGAAACCCCAGATGAGGCGTGCGAACTCGGGGATGGAACCGGTCGCGGGCATGGCGGCGTCGGTCACCGAGAACGTGATGTTGCCTTTTGCCGTGGTGATGCCACCGCTCACGAGGTCTACACCGGCTTGATCTACTGCAGGCAGCGGACCGGACGTGTCGTTACCGGCGTCACCGGCGGCGTCGGTCCACAGGGGAGCCGCAGTCTTCGTTGCAGCGTGTGCACCGGCCATGGGAAGCGCAGAGACTCCCGCCACCAACAGCATCGCTAACAGCTTGCGCATGTCGAATCTCCTTTTTCGGGTCGGTTACTTCTTGGGGATCGTGTAGGTCGTTGCCCATCCAGCCGAATCGATGATCGTGTACGGCGTGAGTGAACGCTCCGCGTAATGAGGTACCCAGCAGATGACGCAGTTGGAGGCGGCCGTACCGCCGGTTCCCGGAGCGATGACGGAGCCCGCGTGGGCTTTGACGGTCTTTTCCGGTAGCACCCACGAGATCGTCTTGCTCGCCGGGTCGAACTTCCCGTCCGCGTAGAGCAGCGGCGCGCACTGGACGAGGGTCACCGGGAGCGTGGTGTCGTCCGAACACTGCTCGAGACGGAATTCGCCGTTCGCGTAGACCTTGCCGATCCTGTCGACACCCGTCCCACCGCCGACGACGTCGGGCTTGCCGACATCCTGGCTCTTGATGGTCCAGCGGTACTCCTTGCCGTCGACCGAGAACACCCAGATCAGGCGCGCGAACTCGGGTAGCGACCCGGTAGCGGGCATGGCGGCATCGGTCACCGTGAAGGTGAGGTTCCCCTTGGCCGTGGTGATACCGCCGCTAACGAGGTCGAGACCGGCTTGGTCGACTGCCGGCAGAGGGCCTGCCGAGTCGTTGCCGGCGTCGCCGGCGGGATCGGTCCACAGTGGAGCCGCGGTCTTGGTTGCAGCGTGTGCGCCGGCCATCGGAAGCGCAGAGATCCCGGCAACCAGCAGCAGCGCTAACAGCTTGCGCATGTCGAATCCTCCGTCTTAGAGGGGCCCAACTTCCGAGCCCTATGGCAAGAGGGATTCGACCGACGCGGCAAACATCCTGCACCGCAGTGGGCGCAGAGCGGAGATGTCTACGAGTGGGAGTGCAGGCGGAACGTGTTGCGGCCCTCGGCCTTGGCGTCGCGCATCGCTTGCTCGGCGTCCCGCAGGAGCTTCGAGGGATCGTCGTCGTGGGGATCGAAGATCGCCGCGCCGATGCTGGCCGTCACGGTAAGTGTCTTTTGTCCGATATCGAACGGTTTCGCGATCGTTTCGATGAGCTTCGCCGCCACTAGGCCGGCCGAGGCGGGGACCGCGAGGCCCTCCAAGATGAGCGCGAACTCGTCGTCACCGAACCGAGCGATCGTGTCGACTCTCCTCACGGACGCAAGGATCCGAACGGCAACGGCTTTCAGCACCTGGTCGCCTACCTCGTGTCCAAGCGAATCGTTGATCTGCTTGAAGTGATCGAGATCCAGCACCAGAAGGGCCATCATGCTGCGGTTGCGTACCGCTCGTTGCACTGCTTGATCGAGCCTGTCGGTGAACAGGGATCTGTTCGGAAGTCCTGTGACTTGATCGTGAAGAGCTTCTAGGGAACCCTCGTTCGCCATTACGACTTCCCCCGGGGCATCGGTCGAATCATCGTGAACGTTGCAAGCGGCAAGTTATCCCCTTTCCGCTTTCAAGAACCGGCGCGGGGGCCGATCAGATCGGCGATCTCGGCGAGCATCCGGCTGAAGTCGTAATCCTTGGGTGTGTAGACCCGTGCGACGCCGAGCTCGATCAGATCCTTCTCGTCGGCCTCCGGGATCACGCCGCCGACCACCACAGGAACCTTGCGCGCGTCCACGCCCTCCGATCTCAAGGCGGCCAGCACCTGAGGGACGAGCAACATGTGGGCACCCGACAGGATCGATAACCCAACGATGTGGACGTCTTCCTCTGCCGCCGCCCTTGCGATCTGGGCAGGGGTCAAACGGATGCCTTGGTAGATCACTTCAAAGCCGGCATCGCGCGCCCAGACCGCGATCTGCTCGGCCGCGTTCGAGTGTCCATCTAGACCGGGCTTGGCGACGAGCATGCGGATCTTCTTGGTTCCGGCTCGCTCGGCGGCCTCTTGCACCTTTTCTCGCAGAAGGTTGATCGAGCGCGTGTCGGAAGTGCCCCCATGGGCCCCAACGCCGGTCGGCGAACGAAACTCGCCGAACACGTCGCGCAGCGCATCGGCCCACTCGCCGGTCGTGACACCGGCATGTGCGGCTTCGATCGAAGCAGGCAAAAGGTTGGTCTGGTCCGCAGCCGCGCGCTTGAGGGTGTCCAGAGCCTTCGTTGCCAGCGTCGCATCCCGTTCGGCGCGCCACCGCTCGAGGCTCTCGATCTGAGCGACCTCGGCGGCGGGATCGATCTGCTCGAACGCGTGCTCGCCCATGCCTTCGACCAAGGGAGATGGTTCGGTCTCGGTGTAGTCGTTCAAGCCGACGACGACTTGCTCGCCGCTCTCGATCGCGCGGCGGCGCGCCGCGTGGGCCGCGACGAGCCGTTCTTTCATGTACCCGAGCGCGTCCACCGATCCGCCCGCATCCAGCACCTGGTTGAGCTCGGCCCACGCGGCGTCTGCAATCTCGTTCGTTTTCTCCTCGATCACGATCGAGCCTTCGAAGATGTCGTCGTACTCGAGCAGGTCCGACTCCAAAGCCAAGATCTGCTGGGCCCGCAAAGACCATTGCTGATCCCACGCGCGGGGAAGCCCGAGCGCTTCGTTCCACGCGGGCAATTGGATCGCTCGCGCTCGAGCATCCTTGGACTGAACAACGGAGAGCATCTCCAAAAGGATCCGGTAGACGTTGTTCTCGGGTTGCAGGGACGTCAGGCCGAGCGAATTGACCTGAACGCCATAGCGGAATCGCCGGTATTTCGGATCGTCCACTCCATAACGTTCTTTCGCTATCCGATCCCACAGGCGGTTGAACGCGCGCATCTTGCACGTCTCTTCGATGTAGCGGATGCCCGCGTTGCAGAAGAAAGAGATGCGACCGACCACGGTCGGGAATTCATCTTCGGGTACCGCGCCGGTGGCTTTCGTTGCGTCCAGGACGCACACCGCGTTGGCAAGGGCATACGCGATCTCGAGCACGGGGCCCGCGCCCGCTTCCTGCAAGTGGTACGAGCAGACATTGATCGGATTCCATTTCGGAACCTCGTGAAGCGTCCAGGTGATCACATCGGTGGTGAGCCGGATCGATTCCTTGGGCGGGAAGATGTGGGTGCCGCGCGATAGGTATTCCTTGAGGATGTCGTTCTGTGTCGTGCCTGCGAGCTTTGCGCGATCGGCCCCCTGATCGTCCGCGACGGCCACATAAAGAGCGAGCAGCCACATCGCGGTCGCGTTGATGGTCATCGACGTGTTCATGTCCTGCAGCGGGATGCCGTCGAAGACCTTTCGCATGTCGCCCAAGTGACCGATCGGCACGCCGACCTTGCCGACTTCGCCCATGGCCATCTCGTGGTCTGCGTCGTAGCCGGTCTGCGTCGGGAGGTCGAACGCAACCGACAGCCCGGTCTGGCCTTTGGCGAGGTTGGACTTGAACCTCAGGTTCGTTGCGCGGGGGCTCGCATATCCGGCATAGGTCCTGAAGATCCAGGGCTTGTCCTTCACCGGGGGCGTTTTAGCTCCGTCCATCGATCGAATCGTAGTCGGGAGACAAGAGCTGCGGCGCTAATAGTCTTTGGGCCCAACAGCTAACAAGGAGCCATCGGTGACTGAGATCACCAAGGTCGGCGTCGTCGGCTGCGGGACGATGGGGTCGGGCATCTGCGAGGTGTGCGCCCGAGCGGGCTTCGATGTGGTCTTCGTCGAATCGAC
>JAXDJM010000232.1:0-8865 GCA_034665605.1 Actinomycetota bacterium
GGATCCGAATAGTTCGTAGCCCTCGACCGCGTCGTCTAGCGATAGGCGATGGGTGATCAACTGCGCGGGGTTCAGTCGGTGGTCGACTATGGCATCCAGTGCGTCGTCCCAATGTGCGTGCACGTTCGCCATCCCGGTGAAGACCAGGTCGAGACCGCGGATCCACGTCATGCCCATCGACAATCCGTAACGTTCGGCCCCGTAAACGCCTACGACCACCACCCGGCCCCCGTCGCGAACGCACTTCATCGCCGACCTGAACGCGTCGATCGAGCCGACTGCTTCCATCGCCACGTCGACGCCTGCGCCTTCGGTCGCGACCCGCGCGGCCGACTCGGCCGGTTCGCCGGACACAACGACTGCCACTAACCCGAGAGCGGTGGCGAACTCGACGCGGCGCGGGTCGGCATCGAACACGAGCACGCGCGAACCGGCGAGCCGCGTGGCTAGGGCGCAGCACAACCCGATCGGCCCGGCTCCGATGATCGCGACCACATCGTCGGGCGAGAGCCGTGCCAGCGATGCTGCGTAGAAGCCCGTCGCCAGGATGTCGCCGGAGAAGAGTGCTTGTTCCTCGGTCAACGGAACTTTGTCCGCGGAGATGGATCTGAGATTCACATCCGCATAAGGGACTCGTACGAAGTCCGCTTGTGCGCCGTCGAGATCTCCCGTCAGCTCGCCGAGCCCGAGGGCACGCCGCTCACGGCAGTGGTTGTATCGCCCCATGGTGCACGGCGTGCAATTGCCGCATGCGATCAAGAACGATCCCAGTACGCGGTCGCCCTCGTTCCACGGTGTTCCGTCGCCGGCGTCGGCGATGGTTCCAACGAATTCGTGGCCGATCACTCCACCGGCGCGCATCCCCTGCGTCTTGCCGCTCAGCAGGTGAAGATCCGACGCGCAGATCGACGTCTTTGTCACGCGCACGACCGCATCGCGCGCGTCGGCGAGGCGAGGCTCGGGAACCTCGTCAACGCGGACCGTCTGCTCTCCCGTGTAGACGACCGCTCTCATCGAAACTCCAGTCTGTGGCCCCCTTGATCGGGAATCGTCCGCCCTATCGCGTCGTTATCAGCGAATGAAATCGACCCCGACCGGAAAAGAACATCGTATGAGCACAGCAGTGACCATCTACTCGACGACGTGGTGCGGACATTGCCGCCGTCTGAAGCGCCAGCTCGACGACATCGGCGTTCCTTACTCCGAGGTCGACATCGAGGACAGCGTCGAATCGGCCCGGAGGATCGAGGCGGCGACGGGGGGCTACCGAACCGTGCCGACGGTCGAAGTGGGAGAGCGGATGCTGATCAATCCCTCGGTGATCGAGGTGCGAGACGCCGTGGGAGCCGCTTCCTAGGGATTAACACCTATAGTAAGGTACTAATATGACGAACTTTAGAGAGGTCTTCAGGCGCGTCAAGGAACAGACCCCCGAGGTCACGCCCGAAGAGATCCGGGCCCGGATGGAGGCCGGCGAGCAGATCCGCCTCGTCGACGTGCGCGAGCCGGAGGAGGTTGCAACCGGGGTCGTCCCGGGGGCCGCTCAGCTATCGCGCGCTCATTTCGAGAGCCGCATCGAAGACATCGTTCCCGACAAGTCGCGGCCCGTAGTCGTGTATTGCGCGAGCGGGGTCCGTAGCATCTTCGCGGCACGCCAGATGGCCGAGCTCGGCTACGAGAACGTCGCATCGATGAACGGTGGCTTCAGTCGCTGGAAAGACCTCGGCTACGACTTTCAGATCCCGAACGTCCTCGACAAGGATCAACGCGATCGCTACGCGCGCCATCTCATACTGTCCGACGTCGGCGAAGAAGGCCAATTAAAGCTTCTCGACGCGAAGGTTCTGTCGATCGGTGCAGGGGGGTTGGGTTCCCCGGCCTTGCTCTATCTCGCAGCGGCCGGTGTCGGGACGATCGGGATCGTCGATTCGGATCGCGTCGAAGCCTCCAACCTTCAACGACAGGTGATCCACGACACCCAACGTATCGGTGTGCTCAAGGCAGAGTCCGCTCGCGAGACCTTGACCAAGCTAAACCCCGACGTCACGGTCAACGTTCATAACGTCCGGATGGATGCGTCAAACGTGCGGGAGCTGATCTCCGGCTACGACATCATCGTCGACGGCTCCGACAACTTCGACACGCGCTACGTTCTGAACGATGCAGCCGTTGAGCTCCGCAAGCCCGTCGTGCACGGTTCGATCTTCCGATTCGAAGGGATGGTTTCGACCTTCGTCCCATTCGATGGGCCCTGCTATCGGTGTCTCTATCCGGAGGCTCCTCCGCCCGATCTCGCCCCGAACTGCAGCGAAGCCGGTGTGCTCGGCGTTCTTCCGGGGATCGTGGGATGTCTTCAGGCGAACGACGCGCTGAAGCTCATCATCGGGTACGGGGAACCCCTGATGGGACGTCTGCTCGTTTTCGACGCTCAAGCGACCACGTTCTCCGAGGTGAAAGTAAGACGCGACCCGCGCTGCCCTACGTGTGGGGAGAAGGCGACCGCCGCAGAGGACGCGCCGGCCGAGAGGATGCCCCAGCCCGTCGCGTGACGGTTCGCTGTTTCGCATGAAGGTCGCGGTCATTTCGGACACTCACACCAAAGGCATGTCGCGTTCCATTCCGATGGGTGCATGGCCCTATCTGGAGGGTTCCGACCACATCCTTCATGCCGGAGACGTCGTCGATCCGGCCGTGCTCGACGAACTGGCTGCGCTCGCCCCTGTCACAGTCGTGATGGGCAATTGCGATGCAGGCGACATCCGCGCGTGGGGGGCCTCCGACACCGCGGTCCTCGACTTGGGAGGAGTGCCGATCGCGATGGTTCACGATTCCGGGCTTGAACCCGGCCGCCGGGAACGGATGCGCAAGTTGTTCCCGGAGGCCCGCGTCGTGGTCTTCGGTCACTCGCACATGCCGGTGAACGACGACGATGGCGATCTTCTGCTGTTCAATCCTGGAAGCCCGACGTGGAAGAGGAAGGCGCCATTCACCTCGATGGGCTACCTGTGGATCGAGGGCGGAGCCGTAGAAGGAGACATCTTCCCGGTCTGACCACTTGCTACCGATCGTCCTGAGGCGTTTGTATTCACCCATGAGCACGGATCCAGAAGCGCTCGGTTCGCTGTTGTGCGTGTGGGCTCATCCCGACGACGAGACGTATCTGTCGGCAGGCTTGATGGCCGACGCGTCGCGGGCAGGCCGGCAAGCGGTGTGCGTAACGGCGACCCGAGGCGAAGCCGGGTCCACGGACCTGCAGAGATGGCCGCTAGAGACGCTGGCTTCAGTTCGCGAGCAGGAGCTCAAAGAAGCACTCGCCATCCTTGGGACGGGTGGGGTGGGCATCGAGCATCGCTGGCTCGACTATCTCGACGGCGAGTGCGACAAGGTCGATGAGAACGAGGCCGTGGCGAAGGTTTCGGAGATCATCGACGACGTTCGCCCCGATTCGGTGCTGACCTTCGGCCCGGACGGCATGACGGGCCACACCGACCACAAGGCCGTGTGCGAGTGGACGACTCAAGCGTTCCGATCGGTGTCGCCTCCCGGCGCGAAGCTTTATTACGCCACGACAACGCAAGAGTGGCTCGATGCGGTTATGCCGGTGTTCGGCCCTTTCGACGTCTTCTTTGCCGGGCTGCCGTCTGTTACCGCACCCGACGATCTGGCGATCGACTTCGAGCTTGACGACGAATTGATGGCCCTGAAGATCAAAGCGGTTCGAGCGCAGGTGAGCCAATCTGAAGCGATGTTCGAGGCGATCGGAGAGAGCTTCTTCGTTACGTCGAACGGTCGCGAGATGTACGTGCTGGCGGCCGAAGCCTGAGATCAGTCGAGCACGCGCTCCATCCATGCGAACGGGTCCTTGATCTCGTTCAGCGTCGGCACGTTGTCGGGTGCCGCCCACATCTGGTTCAACGCGGGCAGACCCTTTAGCTGCACGACCGCCGCGCAGAACGTCGTTCCCGACGTCTCCAGGTCCCTATCGAACGAGATGCCGAGGATGGACGAGAGCATGTTGCGCGCATCGCTGGGGGAGGCGTTGCGGCGACGCATGCCTTCGTCGATGGCCGCGTAGCTTCCGGCCGCTCCTGCCACCGCGCCCGTCGCGTGCATGGCGTAGCCCTCAACGGCGGCCATGAACGCGCGCAACCGATCGAGAGCCGCCCTGTGACGCTCCGTCTCGGCAATGGGTATCGCGGGATCGATCCCGGTCGCGTTTTCGAGCCCCTCCATGCCGGTGCTTTGGAGCTCGATGAGTCTCTGCTCGAGACCGCCGATGTCGATCTCCATCGCATCGATGACCTCGACGAACAAACTGCGGAAGTAGCGCGTGATCCACGGCGTGCTTTGCAGGATGACGTGCCGTCCAACATCGTGGAACGCGACCCAGCGCCGGAAGTCGTCGCGATCGAAGTTGTACTCGCGGGCGAGATCCATCGCGTTCCGGTCGACGAACTGGAGACGCCCGTCGTCGTCTCGCGGTATCGGCGGATCGAATGGCCCTATCGCTTCGGTCGCGAGATGGCCGACGAGGGTTCCGGCTTGCAAACCGATAAGCAGCGGGCCGATCTGCTGCATCATCGCGCCCATGCCACCACCGGTCTCTTGCCCCGGCAGGTCGGTCATCTGGCTAGAGAAGCGACGAGCCAAGCTATCGAGCAGCCACATCCATGCATCGAGAGTCTGCTCGACCCAGCGCGTGCGCGTCACGATCTCAGTCAGAGTCGGTTCCGTGAGCGGAAGTCGCGTGTAGCCCGCAACGAGCTCTTCGGAGATACGTGCTTGGTCCGAATACACGCGCGCCGCTTCTGGTGAGGGAGAGGGATCCGCCGTGCCTTGCGTCGCGATCGCGATTGCTACCTGACGCGCGATCTCGGTATTGATCGGCCCCGAGCTCGAGGACAGGATCTTCTGGATCTCGCGGAATAGCGGGATGTCCCCGAAAGATTCAGAGGTCACGAGTGCATGTTAGGCGGGCCACGGCCGATAGGCTCCCGCGGTGGCACAGAAGAAGAAATTAACCATCGCCGTCACCGGCGCCGCCGGGTACATAGGCGGGCACGTCATCAACCTGCTCGATCGCGACGACAGGGTCGAGAGGATCCTCGGGTTCGATATCCGTCGCCCTCGTATCGCGGCTCAGAAGCTGATCTTTGACGAGGTCGACGTACGCAGCGAGGCACTAGCAGCGCGTTTTTCCGGGGTCGATGTCGTCGTGCACCTCGCGTTCGTGATGGATCCGGTCAAGGACGAATCGTTCATGCGCGACGTAAACGTCAACGGAAGCCAAAACGTGTTTCGTGCTGCCGGCAAGGCAGGCGTGCGGAAACTCGTTTACACGTCTTCCGCAGTCGCGTATGGGGCCCATCCCGACAACGAGGTGCCTTTGACCGAGGAGTCACCGTTGCGCGCCAACCTCGACTTTTCGTATCCGGCGCACAAGCTCGAGGTCGAGTACGTGCTAAAGGAGGTCCAACAGGAATTCCCCGATCTGAAAATGGTGGTGTTACGACCGGCGATCGTCTTCGGTCCCAACACCGACAACGCGTGGTCACACATGCTCGAGAGCCCGGTGTTGTTGGGTGTAACCGGCCACCGGCCACCTCTGCAGTTCGTCCATGAAGGGGATGTTGCCGGCGCGGTCTTCTTCGCTGCCACCGAAGGTGTCGTGGGATATTTCAACGTGTCCGCAGACGGTTGGCTCGAGGTAACCGAGATCCTTTCTCTTCTGAACAGGAGACGGATCGACGTGCCCGAGCCCGTTGCGTTCGCTCTGATGGAACGCATGTGGCGTATGGGATGGACCGACGCGCCGGCCGGGATGATGCACTACCTGATGCACCCTTGGGTCGTCACGAACGCGAAGCTGACTCAAGCCGGATTCAAGCCCGCTCACTCGAACGAAGAGGCGCTTCAGGCGGTCATCGACAAGACGCGAGAGAACGTTCGCATCGCCGGCAAGCGCGTCCGCCGTAGCGATCTGTCGAAAGTGGCGATCGTGGGGGCAGGGGTTGCGGGCAGCGCCGTTCTTCTCCGTGCGATCAAAGCCAGGCGCTAGCCGGGCCTAAAACGAGCCGTCTGGTAGCCTCCTGTCCCTGGCGGCTCGCGGAACCGGTACGAGTTACAGCGCCGCCGATCAAGCCGAGATCAAGGAGCTCACCGATGATCTATCTGTTATTGCTTGCCGCCATCGCGGGCGTGGCCATCGCTCGCCTCTGGATCATGCAGCGCCGCGAGCGCTCCCACCTCGAGACCGTCGATGGATTCCAGAAGAGCCTCGAGCGTCTATCGAGCTCGCCTGGTTTGTCGGGAAGGCCGCGCTCGGTGCAGCCGCGCGTTCGGCGTGGCCCGTCACACCGTCCAACCCTCGATCCCGAGAGACGCGCTGCGGCCAAACGTCGTCTCGAGGCTCGTCGTCGCTCGATGAAGGTTCGTCAGCAGCAACGTCGCGCCGTTTAGCGAGCCCGAACTAGCTCCCCATGGCGCGCGACCTCGCCATCGATCTGGGGACGGCGAACACTCTCGTCTACCAACGTCAGCGAGGCATCCTCTTCGCCGAACCGACCGTCCTTGCACTAAATAAGGAGACGGGCGACGTGCTCGCCATGGGCAACGAGGCGTGGCACATGATCGGCCGCACCCCGGGTTACATCGTTGCGGTACGCCCGTTACGTTCGGGCGCGATCTCGGACTTCGACGTCACTGAAAAGCTCATCCGTCTGATCTTGCAAAGAGCAGGCGTTGGACGTTTCTCCAGACCAAAGGTTCTCGTGTGCGTTCCGAGTGCATTGACCGAAGTCGAACGCAGAGCGGTCGAAGAAGCGACCTTGTCTGCGGGTGCACGGTCGTGTCACCTGATCGAAGAGCCGATGGCGGCGGCGATCGGCGCTGGTCTGCCCATCCACGAGCCGCTGGGCAACTTGGTTGTGGACGTTGGTGGTGGAACCAGCGAGGTTGCGCTCATATCGATGGGCGGCATCGTTACCAACACGGCCGTTCGAGTCGGTGGGTTCGACTTGGATGCGGCGATCCAGCACTATGTACGACGCGAGTACACGATCGCGATGGGAGAACGGACTGCCGAGAAGGTCAAGATCGCGATCGGGTCGGCTTTCCCGATGGCCCATGAGGACACCGCCGAGATCCGCGGACGCGACCTTGCGACCGGGTTACCGAAGACGCTCGTCATCACTTCTGAGGAGATCCGCGAGGCGATCAACGAGCCGGTGCGGGCCATCGTGACCTCTACGATCGAATGCATTGGATCTTCACCTCCGGATCTCGTCCAGGACGTCCTGACACATGGGATAACTCTCACGGGTGGCGGCGGGATGCTTTCGGGCCTCGACATGCTGCTTTCTTCCGAGGCAGAGGTGCCGGTGCACGTGACCGAGCAGCCGCTCGAGGCGGTCGTGCTCGGTGCAGGCAAGTGCCTCGAAGCGTTCGAAGATCTGAAATCCGTTCTGGTCACGAACTGATTTTCGTAGGGTTCGGTCACCATGCAACGCAACGAGTGGGATCTTCCGCAGCCTCCGGGCATCGAGCCCGTCAAGGGCCCCCATGTGGTGCGCTGGCTCGTTTTGGGAGTCCTCGCTTTCGTCCTCTTCGTCGCTGCGTTCCGCGTGTCGATCCCGATCTTCTACGTGTTCCTTCCCGGCCCGGCTCGCGATGTCGAGCGATTGGTGGTCGTAAAGGGTGAGCCGACGTACTCGTCGGAGGGGAGCCTTTTCCTCACGACGGTCTCCGAAGACATAAGCGTCACGTTCGTCGACCTCGTGGAGGCCTGGATCGATCCTCACAAGACCGTCGTCGATCGGTCGCAGGTCACGGGGGGTCAATCCTTCTCTCAGGTCGAGAAGGAACAGAAGTTCGCGATGGAGGAGTCAAAGGTTTCGGCCGAGCAAGTGGCGCTAGACGCGCTCGGTCTGCGCGGCCCCACCGGCGCGAAGGTCGTGAACGTGCTCCACAACACTCCGGCAGAAGGAACCATCGAGAAAGACGATGTCATCACCGCGGTCGACGGCAACTCGGTAGCAACAACTTGCGACGTGACGAAGCAGTTGCACTCGCTTCAAGTGGGCGACCGAGTGAGCGTGACCGTGCGACGCGGGACCAAGACCAAAACGCTTCGCGGGATCCAGACGACACGGAGCCCGATCGACAACGAATCTCCCTTCCTCGGCATCCAGATGGAAGAGCTCGTCCATCCCGGGTTCGACATCACGTTCAAGACGGGAAATATCGTCGGGCCCTCGGCGGGGATGATGTTCTCGCTCGGCCTTTACGACGCGTTGACGCCCGGCGATCTCACCGCCGGGAAGAAGATCGCCGGAACGGGCACGATCGATTGCAACGGCACGATCGGGCCGATCGGGGGGATCGAGGAGAAGGTCGCGGGGGCCGAAGCGGCGGGGGCCGAGATCTTCCTCGCGCCTAGTGATGAGGCGGGCGATGCTCGCACGGCTGCAGGCAACATCAAGATCGTCCCGGTGAAGACGTTCGACGATGCCCTGCAGTACCTCCAAGCGCTGAGCTCCTAAGGGGGTCCCGGGCGTTCCAGAGCAGGGCGTAAGCCGGGTCGTACAAGGAAAAATGGGACACTGAGGGCGATGCTGAACGGGTCGCTTGCGGTACCTATTCACTTCACCGTCGAGTTACTCGCGTTTCTGGTGGCTGCCGGCGGAGCACTACTGGTCGCTTCGCGCCCCAACCTTGTCCCCGGGTCGACCTTCAACCGGATCTGCGTTGGTCTGGGTTTCGGTTGCCTCGCAGCTTCTGCCGTTGTCCATGGTGGTGGATTCGTAGCCACCGACGCAGGAGGACACTCGGCCCAGGTCTTGCTCGCGCTTCGCACGGCGGGGTACG
>JAXDJM010000233.1:0-7135 GCA_034665605.1 Actinomycetota bacterium
ATGAAGTAGATCGGGAACGGTGCAAAAACCTGGTCGATCCGGTGCTGACCCACGGTGCCCGCAAGGATGTCGAGTACCGCTGCGAGCAGCAGGATCGGAAAACTCTCTCGCACGATCCTGCGCGCTACTTCAAAGCTCGTCGTGTAGCCACGAACGAGGGCGATCAGACCCACCATCAGAGAGATAACTCCGATGACCGGGGTGACGATGTGGATCCCGACGAGTAAGGAGGCAAGAAGAAGGCAGGGAAGAGTCACTACATCGCCCACGACCGTGATCAGCACCGCCCCGACTGAATCGAGATCCCAGCCGCGCCGGTACGACGCGATGGACAGAGCAACGGTGAACGCAAGGACCAACGCCGACGACAGGACGCCGCCGACCAAAGAGATTGCAAGAAAGTCCCAGGTGGAAACCGTGTGCAGGCCGACGAGCACTGCGATGCCGCGCGCCAGCAACGCCATGGCGACGGACGTGCCCAATGTCAGAAGCGTCGCCGAGTAAACGTTCTGGTAGAGGGGCTTGTCGCGCGCACCGGTTATCTCGAACAGACCTGTATGGATCGACGTCCCGAGCCGCGCCGAGAGGGCTCCGAAGATGTTGCCTCGCATACCAACCGATACGGGGATCAAGACGAGAAGTCCGGCGACGTCTTGCAACCTGTGAGTCGACGCCGCCAGGACAACTCCAGAGATCAAGGACGTGAGAGCAGATATGAAATTCGCCACGAAACCCTGCCGGATGGTGGCGCGTTCCGACATCCAATAGTCGACAACCTGACGAGCGGGATCGGCTACGCGGCGGGCGGTCCCTCGTACGGCTCGCGCGGGCGGCGCGGTGACCGCTCTCAAGGCGCGTTCGATCACCCGAGCCAGGGCCGTGCGAGTGACGGGGTCTCGTGGGTCTTTCATCGAAGCAGGGAACCCCAAACCGACCCCGTGCGTCCATCCGTATTGATAAGAGGAATCGGGTCGTGACCGAGTCCCGCGGGCGGCGGCTGCGCCGTTCCGGGGCCGGCCAAGGCCCGCCAGGAAGGAGCACCGTGGGTCAATCGGCGATCCGAGGCACCAAACCACAAGCACTTCCGCGGGCTTCTCAGCAGTTCCCCGAGGGGCGTGTGTGCTCGCACCCCGGTTGCTCTACCCGTTTGTCGACCTACAACCGGCGCGACCGATGCTGGGCCCACGCGGAGATGAAGGTCCCGCGTTTGCGCGGACGCAAGCCGGCTGCCGGATCCGCCTAGCCGCTCGCCGGCTACCGCCTCGATATATCCTGCTCGCCGCGGGCTCGCTTCGACCCGTTTCGTCGATCGGATGTCGTGGAGGTTCTCAGATGCGCGCACGGTGGGCCATTCTCCCGGCTATGGCTGCCCTCGTCTGGCTGGCACTCTCCGGCGCTGCTCTTGCTGGATCCTCCAAGAAGACAAGCCCCTCTCCCGTCGCAACGCCGACTGGGGGAGTGGCGGGCCCAGTCTGGACCTATCAGATGTCGAAGATCACGATCCTGCTGCTGGTGCTGATGGTCCTAGCGATGGGCGGCCTTTACTACAAGCTGGTCGTGAAAAGGCGGCGCGGCGAAGTCTGACCGTGAGGTTTGATTGGGGCCTATGGCTCGCTTGATCGATCCCCGCATAGCAACCGCAGTCGCACGTCGTGTCGCGGGCGATCTGCCACACCACGACCATCATCTGATAGAGCGTCTTCGCTTCGATCTCGAGGACGCCGTTCCTCGTTCGGAGGAGCTGGTCGCACCGGTGACGGGCACACCCACGCCACCCTCGGTGCGCTGGGACGTTATCGACCGAGCCTCGTGGGCCGAAGCCAACATCTATGGGATGGGAACGATGATCGGTCCTCTTCAGGACAAGATCCTCGAACGCATGAGAACGGTTCCCTATCCGGTTCGGCTGGCGCAACGCGCCATCGTCTCGAGCGAGGTCGGGCTCCTTCTCGGCTACGTGTCGCGTCGCGTCTTGGGCCAGTACGACTTGCTCATCCCCGAGGAGGGCGCGCGCTGGTCTCGTCGGAGCCGGATCGCGCCGGGAACCGCTCTTTACTTCGTTGGACCGAACATGGTCGAGACGCAACGGCGATCGGATTTCGTTCCGGACGAGTTCGCGTTGTGGGTCGCGCTCCACGAAGTGACGCACCGATTCCAGTTCGCCGGCGTGCCGTGGCTTAAAGATCGATTCCTGGGACTCGTAGGTGACTACATGCGATCCGTCGATCTCGACGTGCGCAGCCTCTCCGGCCGTTTGAAGACGGCGGCCCGCCGGATCGCGGCCCGCTCGCTCCCTCGCGACGAACGCAACCCGGTGTATCTGCTCGCAAGCGACGATCAGAAACGCGTTCTCGATGACATTCAAGCTCTTATGGCGATAGTCGAGGGCCACGGGAACTTCGTCATGGATCACGTTGGCGAGCGAGTGATCCCATCCTTCAAACGCATGCGACAGGTTTTCGAACGACGTCGCGAGCAGGCGAGCTACTTACAACGCATCTTCAACAACGTGATCGGACTCGATATGAAGATGCGCCAGTACGAGCTCGGTCAAAGATTCTGTAACGAGATCGTCGCGTCGGAAGGTCTGCAAGCCCTCACTCGACTCTGGAGTGATCCCGAGGGCTTACCGACCTTGATGGAGCTGAAACAACCGCGAACGTGGTTGAAGCGGGTCGCCTGAGCCGCGAGCTCTCCGGGCCGGGCTTCAACGTACTGGAACGCGTACGCGACACGATCGCTCGCTTCGACATGCTGCCCGGCGATGCCCCTTGTGTTGTCGCCGTCTCGGGGGGCCCCGACTCTCTCTGCCTGCTAGACATCCTGGGACGTCTAAAGGTGCGACCGCTGGTGGTTGCGCACGTCGACCACGGTCTTTCCCCAGCGTCGGACGATGCCGCGACAGGTGTTGCTCGACTCGCGGCCGAGGCTGGATTCGACGTTCACGTCGCGCGGGCGCACGATCTGGCAGGACCGAACCTCCACGCGCGCGCAAGAGCGTTCCGGTATTCGTTCTTCAACACGATCGCGCGCGACGCCGGAGCGGATCGGATCGCCACCGGCCACACTTTGGACGATCGCGTCGAGACGACCCTGGCACGGTTGATCCATGGCGGAGGAACTTCCGTCCTTGTAGGGCTGCGGCCCATGGACGGGCCAAGGGTTCGCCCGTTGATCGCTTTACGCCGCGCAGAAACCCGCCGTTACTGTGACGAGCGAGAGCTCCCTTATGTCGTCGACGATGCGAACGACGACCCGCGTTTCGAACGAGCCCGCGTTCGCAACGAGCTCGTCTCGGCGATCGAGAAACATTGGGGAGACGGGGCCGTCCGGGCGATAGCTACCTCGATCGAGCGCCTGTCCGAAGACGCGACCGCGTTGGAGGGCATCGTCGACTCTTTGTATCCGTCGCTCGCCGAAGTCGGCGACGATGGGACCCGGTTCGATCAGCAGGCGTTGCGAGGCATGCCGCGCGCCGTGCAACGAAGGCTTCTCGAACGAGCCGTCGGACGCGTTCGCGACCGCGCGGGGGGGATCGACGCCGCGCTGGAAGCGCTCACGCGCGAGCTCCCAGGAGATGGAGTGCGGTTCTCGGTTGCGTCGGGTATCGAGATCGCGATCGATCGCGAGCGCGTGCTCGTCACGCGGGTCGATGATGGTGACTCTTCCGGCCGCTCCGAGGAACGGGGTTAAGGTACGGCGATGCCAGAGGTTCACCCGGACATCGACAAGATCCTCATATCGGCAGAGGAGATCCAGGACAAGATCTCGGATCTTGCGAAGCAGGTCACGGAGGACTATCGGGGCCGCGACCTTCTACTGGTCGGAGTACTCAAGGGTGCATTCGTGTTCATGGCGGATCTTGCCCGCGGGATCCAGCTTCCTCTCGAGTTCGACTTCATGGCCGTGTCGTCGTACGGGTCGGCGACCAAGTCTTCGGGTGTCGTTCGCATCTTGAAGGACCTCGACTACGAGATCACCGACCGGCACGTCCTGCTGGTCGAAGACATCATCGATTCGGGCCTCACGATCTCTTATCTGCTTCGCTATCTGGAAGCGCGGCGACCGGCTTCATTGGAGATCTGCTCGTTGTTCTGGAAGAGAGGCGAGCAAGCGGTGCCCCTGCAAGTGCGTTACCCGGGCTTCGAGATCCCGCCCGTCTTCGTCGTGGGTTACGGACTCGACTACGCCGAGAAGTACCGGAATCTTCCTTACATCGGAGTGCTCAAGCCGCAGGCGTACGGGGTCGAGAAACCCTCTTAAGCACTCCTGACGTGGGGGTTTTACGGCTGTGCCTACTGCTACCCTTCATTCATGAACCGGATCCTTCGGTCTGCCGTCTTCTACATCGTCCTGATCGTCCTGGTCATCTGGGTGATTCAGATCTACAGGGGAGCGCAGAACAAGCCGCTCGAGTTGAAGAGCGTCAACGAATGGTCCACCTACGTCACGGATCACCAGGTCAATACCGCGGAGTTCCTCGCGAAGGACTACCGCGTCGTAGGGAAACTCGATGATGGCCGCCTCTACCAGCTAACCCTGCCGTACGGCACGATCGACGACTACGCACGCTTCGCCGTGCAGAACGGCGTCACGGTCACGGCCGACCAGCAGCAGGGCTCGGCCCTCATCGCGATCTTGATCCAGTTCATCCCCATCCTGTTGATCGTTGGGTTCTTCTTCTTCCTTATGCAGCAGATGCAGGGCGGCGGGAACCGGGTCATGTCGTTCGGCAAGGCCAAGGCGCGCCTGGTCACCAAAGATCAGCCGAAGATCACGTTCTCAGACGTTGCCGGCCTGGATGAGGCCGTCGAAGAGCTGCAGGAGATCAAGGAGTATCTCGAAGCACCCCAGAAGTTCCAGGCCATGGGGGCGAAGATCCCCAAGGGTGTGCTCTTGTTCGGCCCTCCGGGGACGGGCAAGACCCTGCTCGCTCGCGCCGTGGCGGGCGAGGCGGGCGTCCCGTTCTTCTCGATCTCGGGCTCGGACTTCGTCGAGATGTTCGTCGGTGTGGGCGCAAGCCGTGTTCGAGATCTGTTCGAGCAGGCGAAAACGAACGCTCCGTCGATCGTCTTCATGGACGAGATCGACGCGGTCGGCCGGCACCGCGGTGCCGGGCTCGGCGGCGGGCACGACGAGCGCGAGCAGACCCTCAACCAGTTGCTGGTCGAGATGGACGGCTTCGACGTCAAAGGCGGCGTCATCCTGATCGCGGCAACCAACCGTCCCGACATCCTCGACCCTGCATTGCTCCGCCCCGGCAGGTTCGATCGCCAGATAGTCGTCGACAGACCCGATCTCAACGGCCGGATAGGGATATTGAAGGTTCACACCCGTGGCAAGCCGTTGTCGAAAGAGATCGACATCGAGGTGCTTGCTCGGAGGACTCCCGGCTTTACCGGCGCCGACCTTGCGAACGTCGTGAACGAAGCCGCACTTCTGGCTGCTCGGTTCTCTCGCAGCGAGATCGGGATGGGCGAACTCGAAGAGGCCATCGACCGCGTACTCGCCGGGCCCGAGCGCCGGAGTCGCGTGATCAGCGAGAAGGAAAAGAAGGTCATCGCTTACCACGAGGCCGGTCACGCCCTGGTGTCGCACGCGTTGCCGAACGCAGACCCCGTACACAAGGTGTCGATCGTGTCGCGCGGGCGAGCGCTCGGATACACCCTGACGCTGCCCACGGAAGATCGATTTCTGGTCACCCGGTCGGAGCTCATAGACGAGCTTGCGATGCTTCTCGGGGGCCGCGTCGCGGAAGAGATCGTGTTCGACGAACCGACGACCGGCGCGCAGGACGACATCCAGCGCTGCACGCGCATCGCAAAGCAGATGGTCACCGAGTTCGGTATGTCGGATCTCGGCCCCCTTGCGCTCGGCCAGAACGAATCCCAACCATTCCTCGGTCGTGACTTCGGTCACGTACAGGACTACTCGGAAGCCGTTTCTGCACGGATCGACGCAGAGGTCCGCCGGTTGGTCGAAGAGGCACACGACGAAGCACGCGAGATCCTCACCAAATACCGCGACAAGCTCGACCTGATGGTCGAGCGGCTGCTCGAGAAGGAATCGTTGGAGAAGGAAGAGGTTGCCGAGATCCTTGCCGAGGTGGGCAAGCAAAGTCCCGCGAATCCGATCGAGCGGACACGCATCCGACGTGAGAACCGGGATCGTGCCGCCGCAACGGATGCGACCAATGAGCGCAAGCGGTTGCCCCGCCCCGCACCAAAGCCCCGACTCGGCGAAGCGTAGGCCGCGTACTTCCGGCGCCTCCGGGACGGCGTCACTCGCTCACCTCGCTCCGCTCCTGGTAAGCGACCGTCGCGCGCCTGCGGCGGGCTTTTGGGTCGCTTAATTCCAGAGGGTTCGCTCCGTGACGCCGTCCCTCCGGCGCCTCCCTCTAGGCTCCTGTGCATGAAGCTCGCAGCGCGCGACCGCATCATCGATCTCGAGGTGCCTCAAGTTATGGGGATCTTGAATGTGACTCCTGATTCGTTCTCGGACGGGGGTCTTTACCTCGACCCCGATCTTGCGGTTGCTCATGCGCTCGAGATGGTGGGCTGGGGCGCGTCGATGGTCGATGTAGGTGGCGAATCGACGAGGCCGGGCGCGGATGGGGTTCCGGCCGACGAAGAGATGCGGCGCGTGCTTCCCATCATCGAGCGGCTCGCCTCCGGAGTGGGCCCAGTCATATCGATCGATACCAGGAAGCCGGAAGTGGCCCGGGCGGCCGTCGAAGCGGGGGCCGCGATCATCAACGACACGTCGGGAGAAGAGGGCGTGGCGGAGATGGGGGTCGTGGCAGCCGAGACGGGGGCCGGGATCGTCGTAATGCACTCGCGGGGCACTCCGGCCACGATGACCTCGCTTACCGACTACGACGATGTCGTAGATGACGTCGCGAGATTCCTGTCGCGGCGCGCGGAGGAGCTCCAGGCTGCCGGTGTGTCCCGCGATTCCATAGCGCTCGATCCGGGTTTCGGTTTCGCTAAAAGTCCCGAACAGAACCTGACGCTCCTCAAGGGGCTGGACCGAGTCGTCGAGTTGGGCTATCCGGTGGTGGCGGGAACCTCTCGAAAATCGTTCATCGGTCGGGTTCTCGATCTACCCGAAGACGAACGTGTCGAAGGAACTGCAG
>JAXDJM010000234.1:0-6383 GCA_034665605.1 Actinomycetota bacterium
CGTCTGACGATCCACTTCCATAGGCTCGGACGCCATAGAGGTCGTTTCACCGGTCGAGTGCGCTCACCGCGACGTGCCTGCCGCAAGCATGTCAACGTCGTCCTTCGGGGTCGCTCCCGGCATGAGCACTTCAGCACTTTGAAGTCGTTCAGCTCGAAACGCAGCAGGTATCGGGTTTCGGCATTCGTTCACAAACATCACGTGTACAGAACGTTGGTGCCGCGGACGAGGCGCTGCCGCCGAGCTCGGTCTCGCGACCTGTTCCTCGAGCGTGGACGGCAGGCGAGCGGGCTGCCGGGCGGGGTCATGGCGCTCTAACGACATGACGACGGGCATCCCGATCCTGCACGTCGACATGGATGCGTTCTACGCGTCCGTCGAGATGGTGAAGGACCCGACGTTGCGAGGTCTTCCGGTGATCGTCGGAGGCTTGGGAGGGCGCGGGGTGGTTACGTCGGCGTCCTACGAAGCTCGGGCGTTCGGGGTTCATTCCGCGATGCCGATCGTCAGGGCGCGACGGCTGTGTCCCCATGCCCGGTATCTCGCGAACGACTTCAGTGCGTATCAGGACTACTCCCACAAGATCAGGGAGGTGTTCGAGTCCTTCACCCCGCTCGTCGAACCCTTGTCTCTCGACGAGGCATTCCTCGATATCGGGGGATCGACCAAGCTTTTCGGTTCGCCCATCGAGATCGCCCGTGCGATCAAGTTCGACATCGGGCGACTAGGTCTCGCATGCACCGTGGGGGCCGCGCCGAACAAGTTCCTGGCAAAGCTCGCGTCGACAAGAGCGAAGCCCGACGGACTGTTGATCATCGAGCCCGATCGCATCGAGGAGTTCCTCCATCCATTGCCGGTCGGCGCGTTGTGGGGAGTGGGGGAGCAAACCGCTGCTCAGCTGCGTCGTCTCGGATTGGAGACCGTCGGGGATATCTGTCGGCTTCCGGCACGAACGCTCGAACGTGCGGTCGGTGACTCGCTCGGCCGCCATCTGTGGGAGCTCGCACACGGCCGAGACGACCGCACCGTCGTCGTCGATGAGCCGGCGAAATCGGTCGGCTCGGAGATGACCTTTGCCCACGATCTCGACGATCGTTCCGAGATCTTTCGGGAGCTACTACGGCTGTCGGACCGCACCGCATCTCGACTTCGAGCAAAGACTCTGTGCGGCCGGACCGTGACGATCAAAGTGAGGTTTTCGAACTTCTCAACGATCACTCGTTCGAAGACCGTCGACGAAGAGATCGATGCGTCGGCCGATATCTACTCTGTGGCCAGGGACCTCTGCGACCGTATCGGCCTAACGCGGGTGCGGGTGAGATTGCTTGGGGTCAGCATGTCGGGCCTGGCCCCCGGGCCGCCTCGACGCCAGCTCGATCTCCTCACCGAGCCCTCCAAATGGGGTCGGGCGACCAGCGCGATCGACAGCATCCGGGACCGTTTCGGCGCAGAAGCGGTCAAGCCGGCGACCTTGCTGGATGCGATCGACTGATCAGGGCCGGGAAACTCTTAGAGAAAGGGCCGGGGTATCCGCCGCCCTTTTCTATAATCGGATGACAGTGCCCCTGTCTGAGCGCGAAGAGCGCATCCTCGAAGAGATCGAGAAGAGCCTCCGCCATGATGATCCCGAGTTCGCTCGCGACGTAACACGTCGCGCTCCGCACATGGACCAGGTGCGGAAGGTGCGCGTGGGGATAGCGTTGTTCGTGAGTGGGATAGTGCTCCTCATCGCGTTCTTCGTGTCGCAGTCCGTGATCGTGGGATTGTTCGCGTTCGGGGCGATGGTCGCGGGCATCGTCACCCTGGTGGGTGCCCTGCACGTACTCGTCACCGAACGACGTCCCTCATCCAACAACAGACGGGAACGGTTACAGCGCGCATTCGACGATTGGGAAGCGCGTCTGAAGCAGCGTTACAAGCGACGCTGAGGAAGCGTTTTAAGAAAAAATCACGAAACAGGCGACTGAATGCCTCCATCCCCTTGCCGCGTTGCCGTCGGGCGCGTTAGATTCGTGAGGGTTGTCACCGGCGGCCCGGATCCCAGCGCTTTTGTAACTTCCTCAATGGGTACGGGAGTCGGTCCACACAAGTTTCTAGCAACGGCGGGGGAGGTCGCGCTCTTAAATGGAGGGATTCACTGCAGACGAGACGTCACGTTTAACAGGATGCACCGCACACCAACTGCGCTACTGGGATCGGATCGCTTTGGTTCGGCCGAACGTGCAAGCTACCGGCGGCCGTCCGGGAGTTCGTCGACTCTATTCATTCCGGGACATCGTCGCGCTGCGCGTTGTCCAATCTCTGCTGGCCGGAGGGATGAGCTTGCAGAAGGTAAGGAAGGCGTTCGACTACCTGCGCAAGAAGGCCGAGCTCGATAGCGAGCTCACCAATGTCAGCCTGACCACGGACGGACAGAGCATCTTCGAGATCACCGGCGACGAAGGCGTCCTGATGGATGCCCTCAAGCAGGGTCAACTGGCGTTCTTCAGCGCGATGGAAGAGGTCACGGCCCGGGTCGACGGCAAGGCTCCCGCGTCGCTCTACGACCGCGAGTTCTCGGTGGCGGTACGGAAGCGAGCCGAGCTTTTACGGACCGAGGGCGACCCACAGCTCGAGCGCAGACTCCAAGCTACGCGGTAGCCGTTCGCAAGACCGGCCGGCGCGCCCATCGGACGAGCAAGAGCCGCGGTGAGAACAGGCGCCTGAACCTGGCTTTCCACGAGGCGTAGGCCCACAGCGACGCGGTGATCGCAGTGGCCAGCTCGCGGGCGCGGGCGACATCTGCCCGGTCGGGCTCTGCTGCCCGGAACAGGGCCCGGTGATACAGGGTCGCAAGCTCGAGGGCATCGTCGCGACGGGCGTGGCCGTCTTGCGACAATCGATCGGCATAAGACGTGGCCGGTTCGGCTCGCCCACGCGCAACCAGCAACTCGGCCCCTGCCTCTTCGACGTCCACAAAGGATGAAGTGATCGCTCCCCTCGGTGTGTGCGCCCTGCGCATGCGCCGGGCCCGGCGCATGCGCTTGATCGCAGGGATCGCCATCAAGGCGATCAGCAGGATGACGGCCAGGACGCGAACCAGATGCGCGAACGCCGTGCGCCACGCCGGGGGGCCCTGCGGGCTCTTCGTGCCGACCCCGGTCAGGTTCTTGTTGACGCGCTCGTTCTGACGCTCCGCACAGAGCCGGGATGCCGGTCCCAGATCCGCCTGATGCTTGCACTTCAAGCGACCGGCCGACCCTGCTTTCCCACCGGCGCCCCCGCCGAGGGTGCCGTTCCTGGATGTTCCCGGTGGGGGCGTCTGCGCTCCGGGCTCGGTCGTGTAGGCAAGTGCCGGTGCGGCGGCGCGGGGGGTCGGTTCGAACGCGACCCATCCGAACTTCTCGAAATAGACCTCGGGCCATGCGTGAGCGTCCGTGCCCCTGACCGTGAAGGTGTGGGCCGCGCTCTCGGTACCGGGAAGGAAGCCGATGTCGACACGGGCCGGGTATCCGAGCGCCCGGGCGAGCATCGCGAATGCGGCCGCGAACTGCTGACAGAACCCGGCTCTCGTCTTGGTCAAAAAGTTCGTGAGCGCGTCGGCCGAGGAGCCCTGGTCGACGTTCAGCTCGTAACGGAACTCGCTACGGAGGTGGGTCTGGATCGACGACAGCTTCTGGAATGGTGTTGCAGCCGTCGCCGTCCAGCTGTCGAGTAACTGCTTGACGGCAGGCGAGATCGTCGGGGCTGCACTGAACTGCGGCGGAAGCGTGCCGATCTTGGCATCGACCAGCTCGGAGTACTTGTACGTGGGCACCTCGGACGAGACCGTGTAGGTGATCCGGGACACCTCGCCCGACGCCAGCCTGAGATCTGCGGTGTCGTTGCCGTAAACGAGATTGGCGGCCGCGGGAGAGTCGTTGGGGAACTGAACCGTTCCCGGGAGGTAGGCAGCCGGAAGGTAGTCGCCGCTCAAGCCCTCCATCGTGAACTGCTGTGTGAGAGACGACGTCGTTGGGGCGGCGACCAGGGCCGGCGCGATCACTCCGGCGGTTGCGGGGGACTCGTCGACGGTGCCTCGTGACCAGATCCGGCCGTCGAACTGGGTCAAGGTTGCGAGTTTCCAGTATGCAGGTCGCGATGCTCTGACCTGGAACAGCTCGAGGTTCGATTGCCTGTCCAGCGTCGCCGCGACATCGGCCAGCAGATCGACCTGGCCCGACGACGTGCCGGACCCGGATCCGTTGCCACCGGACCCGTTGCGGAAAGAGATGAGAGCGTCCGAGTGCGGCAGAACCAGCGGGGATATCAGAGCGACGGCGACGGTGAGGGCCCCCATGCGGCGCGCGACCCGTCCCGTCACCGATGCCGGCTGCTCTTCACGACCGCCCTCCCATGTAGGGGCCCAGCGACCCCAGGTGCGGACCGAGTGAGCCGCTTCGAGCCCCCAATAAGTAAGGAGCGCGCCGAGGTAAAGGGCCACCAGTAGGCCGGCAGCGCGACCGGTGCCGGTGATCAAGATCAGCACGAACAGCGCCATCGAGGGCATGGCCGCAAGAAGGGGGCGACGCCATCTGAACGTCGCGATCTCACCGAGTGCCGCCGCCCACCACATACCGATGACGATGGCGACGACGTACCCCGAACGCGCGGGCACCGGAGCGAAGTCGACGTTGACGTTGCCAAAAGCTGCCGTTACATCCCGCCACAACCCCACGAAGGCGGCGGGGGACGGGAGGCCGAAGAACGTCTTGGGAGCTTCGAAGATGAGGCACAGATACCAGGCAAGTGCGGCCACCAGGATCGCCGCTGTAGTGATCGCCGGCAGCCCCACACGCCGGCACCCCGCTGTGATCCCGATGGCCACGAGCATTCCCAGCATGACGGGGCCCACGTAGTCGCTTCCCCGGAAGAGTTGCCCGAAGGCGAGCAGGGTGACCGCGAGCAGGGCGCCGAGGCCTAAACGAGCTCGGGCTTCCGATCCCATTCGCCGCCACCTCCTTTCCTGGCCCGGATCTGCGTGAGACCTCCCCAGCCCCCTGCGACGGATTCACCCGGCGACAACACCACGGCGCGGATGCCTGCTTGCGTGAGCAGCCGAACGGTTTCCACCAGCTGCTGCTCTCCGGCCCAGCGATCCTTCGTCGAACCCGGCCCGAAGCGGTGCCCGGGAAAGAGGACGGCTATGACTTGCTTGTACCGCCGCCGGCACCTGCTGAGCCCCATCGCGACGGCGGGGTCTATCGAGCCCCCGACGAAAACCAACGTCCCTTCCGCGGAGCCTTGTGCTTCGAGCTCTGCCAGGCGCGTCAAGAGGGACCGTTCCGTGTCCCGCGACGCGAGCGGCTGGATCATGGCCAGGAGGTCGAGACAGCGATTGAGGTGGTCGATGCCGCGGCTCGCCTGCACGCCGGGGTCGTGCGAGCACACCAGTCGAAACGTGTAACCGGCTCGATGGTAGAGATCGACGAGGGACGCGGTCGCTTCGGCACAGCGCTCGAATGAAGACGACCCGGCGAGGCTGTCGTGGGCGGAGGCGTCGTCGTCCATCAATAGCGTCGCGCGCGTGTGCCACGGCGTTTCCTCCTGGCGGATCATGTAGCGACCGCGCTTCGCGGTCGAGGGCCAGTGGATCTTGCGCAAGTCGTCGCCCTCGACGTATTCGCGCAGCGTGTAGAAGTCCTCACCGGTCATGCCCGTGGGTTGTCTGAGCGCAGATACCGAAAGACTCCGTCTCTCGCCACGATCGCGAGGCAGGGCGAGTGTCTCGATCCGTGGATAGACCAGGATGCTCGTCGTGTCCTCGGGACGAAGGGTCACGCTCGCGAGACCGAAGGGGTCGCTGCACACGATCTCCAGGGGCCCGATCTTGTAGCGCCCGCGGCGCGGGGGCCGGATCTCGTAAGCCGCGCTTCTAACGCCCTCCGGTTCCACTCCGGAGAACGCGAAGCGTGCCCGGCCGGTGAGGCCCGAAGGGATCCTGTCGTCTAAGAGAAGCAACGGCGTGGTCGCGCGGCCGACATTGGTCAGCTGGATGCGGACGGTGACTGGATGACCCGCGCCCACTCGCTGGGGTGCCACCGATCGTGTGGCATCGAGCTCGTGGCGACCGAAACGCACCACCGCGACTGCGATGACCGCAAGCGCAACGAGCGAAAGACCTAGAGCCGACAGCGCTCGTACCGCGACCAGCTCTCCCGCAACGAGCAGTCCCAGACCGGTCGCGGCGACGAACCAGCCGCGCGACGTCGGCACTTATGCCTGTTCGCGCGCCGGGATGGGGACTCGGCCGATCAGTCCGTTGAGTACTTCTTCAGAGGTCGCCCCGCGCATCTGGGCTTCGGGGGACAGAAGGATCCGGTGCGCGAGAACGGGTACCGCGAGGTCCTGGATGTCATCTGGGA
>JAXDJM010000235.1:0-21093 GCA_034665605.1 Actinomycetota bacterium
TTGCACGACTCCGGTCTCAGTCCCGGGCGACTTGTGCTAGAGCTGACCGAAAGCGTCTTCCTCCAGGAACCCGAGAGCGTACGAGCCGCGCTGATGGAATTGAAGGGCCTCGGGGTGCGTCTGGCGATCGACGACTTCGGGACCGGGTACAGCTCACTCAGCTATCTGCAAGATCTGCCGGTCGACATCATCAAGGTCGATAAGTCTTTCGTCGACCACCTCGGGTCGACCGAGTCCTCTGTGGTCAGCAGCATCTTCGACCTCGTTAAGGACCTCGGGGCCGTCGCAATTGCAGAGGGAATCGAAAGGTCGACGCAGGTTGCAGAGCTCGATAGCCTCGGATGCGAGATGGGCCAGGGCTTTCACTTCGCGCGCCCCATGTCGGCCGACGCGCTCTCAGACAAGTTAGGCAACCAGCGTCTAATCGCGGTCTGATCATCACGATCGCGCTGGTAACGCGACGGGCGCTCGTGACCCGGAATGCCAGAGACCTCCGAAAGGTCAAAGGCCTGAGGCTCGCTACACAGAAGTGACCCCGATGCCGCCGTAGCTACGATCGATGCGCGATGTCGCCGATCAGCGTGGCCAACTCCGTGGGGCGCGACCACATCGGCCAGTGGCTCGTCGGCAGGTCGATCCAGGTCACATCGCGAAGCTCTGCGAAGCCGCCGAGCCACGCGTAGCCCTCCTTGACCGCGGCCTTGTACTGGTCGGACGTGAACCCGGTGCAGATGGCTGTGCTCGGTACGTCGAGTCGCGCGTCGTTGGTCAACTCGGGCGCGTCGCGCAACGCGCCACCCGGCTCGGGCACCGCCCGTTGCCGGAACGTGTCGAGTTGCTCCTCGCTGAGCCCGTCGAGGTTCTCCTCCTCCGCAAGCTCCTGCTGCGTGGGTAGAGGCTTCTCGACGCCCTCGAAGTCGGGATCCAGGGCGCCGGTCGCCGGGCCCGAGTCGACATAAACCATGGCGGCTAGCTGCTCAGGGATGCGGTCGCTTGCGGCATAGCCCGCACCACCGGTCCCACTGTGAACTGCGAGCACAGCAGGTGCCCCCGCGGCTTTCACAGCGTCGCAGATCGTATCGACGTGGTCGGACAAGGTGATCGTGGAGCGGTCGGTCTCGGCCGAATCGAGACCGGGCAACGTGAGCGCCGTAACGTCGTGCCCGTCGGCGCGGAGCGCGGAAGCGACGTCATCCCATGCCCACGCGCCGAGCCAGAACCCCGGAACCAGGACGATCGGTGCGGTAGTCATTTCCTCGATCTTAGGGGTGGTCGCCCGGTGGGTTCTTCCACTGAAGTCTCTACGGAAGTCGGCCGCCGCTATCCTCACACTTAGTACACCAGACGACGAGCTGGACGGTCGCAGCGACCCCACCGCTCAGTAGACTCACGCGTTATGGCCGACGTGGATAGCTCAAACACCGGTTCGGTCGAAGACCTCAACTCCCGAGCGAACCTGACCCGCCTGCTCGACGAACTTAGCGAGCATCCCGAGCAGGAATCGGAGATCAGGACACGGATCAAGAAGGTTTTCAGCCAGAACCGCGCGATCTTTATCCTCGACATGAGCGGTTTCACACGCACGACCCAACGCGCGGGAATCATCTCCTTTCTATTGATGATTCATCAGATGCAACGGCTGTGCCTTCCCGTGATCGAGAAGCACGGCGGCATCCTCGTGAACACATTCGCCGACAATCTGACATGCCTCTTCGACGACGTTCGGCCCGCGGTCGAGGCCAGCAAGGAACTGACTACGAACCTCCTCGCCGCAAACGTCGTCCTCCCTCAGGAGAAGGAGCTGTACGTCTCGATCGGGATCGGATGGGGGCCGGTTCTCAACGTCGCGAACGAGGCGATCTACGGAACCCAGGTCAATCTCGCGTCGAAGCTCGGCGAGGACATCGCGGAGCTGGGCGAGATCCTGCTCACCGAAGAGGCATTCGCCCGCATCAAAGAAGACGGCATCCCATCGGAAGAGCGCCTGGTGACCGTGTCGGGAATCGACCTACCGCACTTCTCGATCGCGCCCGGCGACTAGACGTCGCGGAAGATCGGTCGCGGACGCTTCCTAACGGCCAGAACTGGGAACCAGGATGAACGGAGCGACCACTGGGGTCAGGTCCGGCGCCCTCGGATTCCCATGAGCGGCAAGCGCAGGAAAGCTTCGGCCTCGAGGTAAGCAAGAGCAACTCTCGGGATGCTGATGGTGGATTCGTAATACACGTTGCGAGGTTGCCACTCGGGAAAGAACTTCGCGTTGAAATCTCTGAGCGTCTCGATCTGAAAGAAGGGGTTCAGGGCTTTAGCGATCGCAAGCTCCAGGCGTTGAAAGACCGATAGATTTACCGAGCGATCGAATAGGCGACTCAAGAAGGCGAAGTTCAACGAGAACCGTTCGACATCTCTCTCACCAAGCTCGAGGGTTGTGCCGGCCACCATCCACTCCGTCATCCCATTCGGAGTCTCCGGTCGGCGCCGCATCTGGTCGAGGCTATAGCCGCGGCTCTCTCCATAACAGGGCACTAGATGCAGATATCCCTGTGCCTTACCGAGAGGGTCGCGCGCGATCACCGTCAAAGCATCGGGGTCGGTCGGCGAGGGTGTTCGTCCGAGAGCCATAGTGAAGCCGCGCTCGGGAGCGCGCCCTCGCCACGAGGCCGTGATCGAATCGAGCGCATCCTGGAGGTCTGGCGTTACCCGATCGTCGGGCATGAATTCCAGCGAGTAGCCGAGTTTCGCCAGTCTGCTGCGCGACTGCCTTACCTTGCGGATGGCTCGACCTTCGAGACTGAACTTGCGCGGGTCAAGGATCGCCTCATCCCCGAGATAGAACTGGCGGAGCCCGTGGCGCCGGCAGTTGTCGGCAAGCTCGTCTGACCCGGCGAGGATCACGATCCCCCAGCCCCGGCTCCGTCCGTACGCAACGAACGCGTCCAGGGCTCTAGTCACATCCATCGGGTCGCCGATGGGATCTCCTGCTACCAACGCCACGTTCCACAGATATCGGTAAGCGATGAAGGCGTTTTCGTAGAAGAAATAGCTCTTGTCGCTGCGCAGAGCGAAATAAGCGAGCGTGTCGCTCCCGTAACGGCGAACGAGCTCCCTGGCGCGCTCCACATCATCCGGGCTGCGTCGTAGTCCCTCTACTACGGGCCGAAGGGTGACTGCGAACGCGGATACCAAACCCAAGACTCCCAACAGAGGAAGCAACCCCGGTATCCATCGTCCACTTCGGCCCACGATCGCGATGCCCAAGGGAAGCCCAACCGCTCCTCGCGCGGCCGCGGTCATCATGCCGATGACCCCGACCGCAGGCCTTAACTCAGAGGCATGAAAGAAAAGTGCGAGCGTGCCGAACGTCCACACGGTCCCTGCGATGAGCGGGAGGGCAAGAAAGGCGCGCCGCGCGGAGCCGGGGCCGGGGATCGCGTAGAACTCTTCTCGCGTGCTGATGAGGAGCACAGCCGTTCCGAGGTTCACCGCTGCTTCGGGAACGTCGAGACCTTTTAGTACATGCGCGACGCCGGCAACTATCAGGAGCATGAGAGCGATCCACCACGCGCGACGTTGTCGCCGGCTGAGGCCACCGGCGATCACGAGCAGCCCCAGCCCGGCGAGGGCGGCCGCGGAAGTTGCCCCATACCGAACCGATAGTGGGACCACGTCGGTCAGCACTTCGATCTGGCCCCTAAATGCTGCAAAAGCTGCCGACCAAAGAGTCGTCATCCCTGCGATCCCGACGACGATCGCGACCATGCGGGGCAGGCTTGCCGACCGGGGTCTCCATACTTGAGAACGAGGCGTCTTCATCGATCGGCTCGAACGATCGCCCTCACGATCCACCAAGGAAGCGCGGGAGAAGACTCAGGTTGCCCAGAACGTACGCCGTTCCCACCCAGAGGCTGACGGTTGCGGTTAGTACCGCCAATGCTGCATAGGCGAAGGGAACTCGCCGGCCTCCGGAAAAACCAAGTGAAGAGGTAACGGCAAGCACGGTGTTGCCTACGAACAAGCCGGCCACGAAAGCCAGGACCAGAGCCACACCGCTGAAGCTGCCTGCAATGCCTGCAGCCGTCGTGAACAACACGATCTGTGTCGGAGTTTCAGCACCGATCCCGTGGATCATGCCAACGACGAAGGTTGTGAAAGCGCCGTATTCCGTAAACGGATCTGCAGGTACAGGAACGACGTGGCGGTGGGTGTGGGTATGAGTTCCGGACGCGACCGCGACTCGACCTGTGGGGTTCCCCAGCGGACCGTCGGGATGTCCGTGGTCATGCCGCCCTTCATGTCCGTGAGGGTGGGAATGATCTATCTCGACATGTTGAACAGAACGGCGGCGCAACCAGCCAACTATTCGACGCACACCGATAAAGACGAACATCCACCGGCTTCGCAACCGTGCCGCGCTTCGATACCTGATCATCGAATAGATCACGTAAGCCCCGAGAACCAGAAGGGTGGCCCCGATCACGCGCTCCATCACCGCGTCGACCGATACGGGGAGCCTGGCGCCGAGCACGACGGCGGCAACTCCGAGGACGAACAGAACCAGAGCGTGGCCGCAGATGTAGATGGAAGCCAGGACCAGCGAGCGGCGGCGTGAGGCTTGAGCACTCGTTATGTCGGTGATCGCTGCGATGTGATCGATGTCGAAGCCGTGGCGCAAGCCGGCCAGGAAGACCACGACGAGGAGACCCGCCGTGAGCCCTGCTCCAGAGTGCATGTTGATCCCTTCTTCTATAGGTCCAGGTTACCGACGCTCGCCTTATGAGGGCGGGGTGCCACAAGAGGCAGGTCCCCGAGGTTGCGCTCCGCGGCCCACCGCGTCACGATGTGGCCTGGTCTGCTCAACGGAAGGAGAAAGACGTGCCTCTGTTCATGGATGTCCACAACCTGGAGGGCGGCGTCTCGGTAGAGGACGTGGCAAAAGCTCACCAGGCGGACGTAGAGACGCAGTCGAAGCACGGGGTCAATTACAAGAGTTACTGGGTCGACGAGAAGGCCGGCAAGATTTTCTGCCTGGTCGAGGCGCCGAACGCGGAAGCTGCACACACGGTTCATCGCGAGGCCCACGGCCTGGTGGCCGACGAGATCTTCGAGGTCCACGAAGGCTCGTAGCTTCTCCGCAGCCCCGGATCTAGCTGAGTACCAGCTCTACCTTCGCCTCTTCATCGGCGACCTCTGTAGTCGCTTCAACGCGATGGCCGCTGGGGTCATAGGCGCTCAGCTTCCACGTGCCGGGCGATACGTGCAGCTTGAATCCACCGTCGTCATCGACTTGAACCTGATCGACAATGTCTCCAGCTGAGTTGATGAGCTCGACGGTTATCCCGCCGACTGCGCTTGCGCGCCCTCCACTTACGTGTCCCGCGATGTCAGGCATTCGGGAACAGTAACGGAATCATCGGCACTTGACGCCTGGACCAGCGGGTGTAGACAAGGAGTTCGCCGAAAGGGAGGGAATCATGTTCGTCCAGGTTATCCAGGCCAAAGCGAAGGACCCCGCCGGACTGCGCAAGCAGTGGGACAGGTGGGAGCAGGAAATCAAGCCAAATGCCACCGGGTTCCTAGGCAGCACCGGCGGCGTGACTGCAGACGGGCAGTTCATCGTTCTCGCCCGGTTCGAAAGTGAAGAAGCAGCTCGCGCCCAGAGCGACAACCCTGCCCAGGGAGAGTGGTGGGAAGAGACGTCACAGTACTTGGACAACCCCATGTTCCACGACTGCACCAACGTGGAGCTTCAGCACGACGGGGGCTCCGACAAAGCCGGTTTCGTCCAGGTGATGCAAGGCAAAGTCACCGACATCGAGAAGGCTCGCGCGCTCGATCGCGAAACGGACGCTCAGATGTCGAGCCTGCGACCGGATGTGCTCGGTGGAATCGTTGCGTGGCATCCGAGTGGGCGCTTCACCAACGCGATCTACTTCACCTCCGAGACCGAAGCCCGGGCGAACGAGAAGGCGATGGAGTCTTCGTCCGACTTCAAGAAGATGATGGCGGAGTGGCAAGCGATATCAGACGGAGAGACCGAGTTCCTCGACCTCAAGGAACCGTGGTTCTCCAGTCCCTAACGCTTCGCCACCAACACCTGCATTCGTTTCATGAGCACTTCGTCGGAGCTACACAAGCGCGCGATCGTTGTCGACTGCCACAACGACCTGATCGTCCTAGTCGCCCATCACAAAGGGCACGGCCGCACGACGTACTTCCGCGACCACTGGTTGCCCGAGCTTCGGCGTGGCGGAGTCGACGTGCAGGTCATGCCGATCTTTATCGACGACGTTTACCGACCCGGACAGGCGCTTCGCCACGCGTTCTTGCTCATCGAATGTCTTTACGAAGTCGTGGACAACAACAAGGACGATGTCGCGCTGTGCCTGACGGGTGCCGACATAGATCGCGCAGTCCACGAGAAGAAGATCGCGCTCGTGCTGGCACTCGAGGGGTGCGAGCACATCGGCACCGACCTCGAGCTCTTCTCGACGTTCTTCCGCTTGGGTGTTCGGATCGCGTCGTTCACACATTTTGGCCGGACGATGCTGGCCGACGGCAGCGCGGAAGACGCTACAAGAAGCCGCTTGACGACTGCCGGCGTGGCCGCCGTAGGACTGATGCAGCAGATGGGGATGCTCGTAGATGTCTCACACCTGTCTAAAGCGGGTACCGAGCACGTGCTCGAGATATCGACCCGGCCGGTAATCGCGAGTCATTCGTCCGCACGCGTGCTGCGCGACCATCATCGCAACCTCTCGGACGATCTACTGACGGCGATAGCGGCTACGGGTGGCGTGATCGGCGTCAATTTCTTTGCGTGGTTCCTCCACGACTCCCAGCCGACTATCACTCACATGGTTGATCACATAGAGCACATCGCACGCGTCGCGGGGATCGATCACGTCGGATTGGGACCAGACTTCGTGAAGGAGTACTACGAAACCCAGTACCCCAACGAAGAAGTTCTCTTCGAAGGCCACGACACGAAGCAAGCACCGGAAGGAACCGAAGGAAGCAGTCGCGATCTCCCACTGATCACCGAGCGATTGCTCGAGCGCGGGTTCTCGGAGGGCGACGTCCTTAAGGTTCTTGGAGAGAACTTCCTGAGGGTCTTCCGCACAGAGCTCGGCGTCCCCGCCACATAGTTACGCCTCAGCAGCGGCAAGGCGAGCAGGAGCTTCGAAAGTGACGCTCATCATCAGGAATCTACGCGGGCAGATGGGGCACAATAGGAGTAGCAGCAGAAGGCCACCGATGACGGTCGCGGACTAGTCCCCGACAAGCCACCGAACCACCCAATCGGGCCATTGTTAGGGCAAAAAGGGACAAATAGGCTCGGGGGGCACGGCGTTACGAACTCCGGTGGTCATGCGTACTGAATAGGGGCGCTCACCAGAGCAACCGATCAGGCGCAGAGCGGATTACCGGCCACGGGCCGGGGGGTCAATGGGTCGATGAAGACTTGGGTAGATGTTGCAGAGGATCTCCACTCCCTCGAGGACAACGTCCTGGTCGAGACTGTCAGGGCCGGAGACGAACGCGGCATCGAGGTTCTCTTAGCTAGATACCGCAACTTTGCTCGGTCCAAGGCACGCAATTACTTCCTCGCCGGATCCGAGAAAGAGGATGTCGTCCAGGAAGGGATGATCGGCCTCTTCAAGGCGATCCGCGACTTCGATCTCGATCAAGGAACTCCGTTTAGAGCTTTCGCCGAGCTCTGCATCTCGCGTCAGATCCTGACGGCGATCAAGACGGCGAATCGCCAGAAGCATCAGCCTCTGAACTCATCCGTTTCACTGGACGCTCCCGCACACGGCAGCGAACGCAGCGAGCGATCGGTCGGCGAGAACATCGTCGCTCCAACGATGTCGGATCCTGCCGAGCTCGTCATCTCTGCCGAAGAGATCGAAGCCATTCGGGACTCCATGAAAGGGAGCCTGACCGAATTGGAGGGTGATGTTCTTCGCCTTTACATGGATGGGAAATCCTATGAAGAGATCGCAGGCGCTCTCGGAAACCACGTCAAATCGATCGATAACGCGCTTCAGCGCATAAAGAGGAAGTTGCAGAAACATCTCGATACGCGCAACGCCCTCACCGCTTGACGTGCAGGCCGCTTCACGCGGCGACTACGCTTAAAGAATGACCGACTTCGTGTCGTTCCATTCAGATCCGCGCTTAGAAGATCCCGTGTTGATCGCGGCCTTCAGAGGCTGGAACGACGCCGGCGACGCCGCCACATTCGCTGCTCAACACCTGAGTAGCTCGTGGGCCGGCCGGCGCATGGCTTCGATAGATCCTGAAGAGTTCTTCGACTTCCAGTCCGTGCGTCCCGAGGTCGAGCTCACAGACGGCATCACCAGGAATATCCGCTGGCCCGAGAACGAATTCTTCACCGGCAAGACCTCTGAGGGCCGGGACGTGATCGTCTTGGTGGGAACGGAGCCGAACAATCGATGGCGCACATTCGTGAACCTCGTGGTCGACGTCGCCCGCAAGATGGATGTCCGTCTTCTGGTGACCCTCGGAGCGCTGCTGGCAGACGTGCCTCACTCGAGACCCGTTCACATAACCGGCACCGCGATGGATCCGGAACTCGTTACGAAACTTGGCCTGTCGCGCTCGCGTTATGAGGGCCCCACTGGGATCGTCGGGGTATTACACGACGCCTTTTCGAAGAACGGCATAGATTCCGCAAGTCTGTGGGCCGCGGTCCCGCATTACATTTCCGTGACGCCCAAGCCCAACGCGGCCGTGGCTCTGGTGAGAAAAGCAACCGAGTTGATGGGAGCTTCGGTCGATACCTCGACTTTGGAGCTCGCAACGAGGTCGTACGAGGAGCGAGTTTCCGAGATGGTCGCATCGGACGAGGACGTCCAGGCGTACGTACGTTTGCTGGAAGAACGCTCGGACGAGCGCGATCGCGAGGAAGCGATCGACCCTGGAGAACTTCCGTCGGGAGATTCACTCGCGGCCGAGCTCGAGCGGTTCCTGAGAGATCGGGGCGACGGCAGCTGATTTGCTGCAATCGTCGCGGAAAGCGCGACGTATGCAGCACGGTGGGCGCTAGAGGCCGGGCCAGTCCTTCTTCTTCTCCTCGACTACGGGCCACTCGGGAGCCTTGTCCTCGGTAGGTGCCTCTAGAACGGCCGAGAGGTCCTTCTTTCCCGAGATGTCCCCGGCCGCTTCAAGGAGCTCTTCGAGCGACGCGCGCTTCTTGCCCTCGAGACGGATGCGTAGAGCGGCCAGAACGTCGGCATGCACATCCGACAACCCCGGCCCCCGATCGATCTCCGCGAGCGCATCCGCGGCCTTGCGGATCAGCTTGCGATCCGCGCGGACCTGGGCTCTGAGTTCGGCGAGTTCTTTGTCTTCGTCCACGGCGCAGTTATACCGCCGCGTGCCTACATGTGGTCGAGGGCTATCGCTGTGTAGTAGGCGGAGTCGAAGGTGTTCTGGATGCCTTTCTCCAGATTGGCCTGGCTTCCGGCGACCTGCTCCATCAGCTGGATCGTGTCCCACGGGAAGTGATAGCCCGGATAGTCGGCCGCAGTCCTCATCCCCGAGTAACGGATCGTGAAGTAGCCGTTCGCGGCGAAGCTGGCTTCGTCGGAATTCCGGATGTTGTTACCGCAGTTACAAACCCCGCTCTTTGTGCCGAGCGGGTACTTCTCGGCATTGCCCGGATTACCGTCGCTCTTCGGGAAGTGCAGATAGTCGTAGTTGACGTAGTCGATGAGCGGAACCGCTTTGGCAGCGTCGTCGACGCTCGGTCCGTGCCAGATGCACAAACAATAGGGGGCCGGGTAGGCGATACCGGTCATGTCAAAGCCCATCACGGCGTCGAACTGCATCCCTTGCTTCTTCATCGCTGCCGCATAGGCAGAGGATCCGAGCGTCCCCCACTCTTCGCCGTCGAACCAGATGATGGCGATCGAGTGACGCGTTTTGATCGTCGAGAACTGCTTCGCGAAGTATCGAAGGATGTTCGTGCCCGTGCCGTCGTCGTAGGCACCCTGGATCGTGGCGCCACCGATTCCCGGAACGATGTCGTAGTGAGCGATGAACGCGATGTAGTTGTTCGGATCGACCGTGCCCTTCTTGGTTGCCTCGATCACCTTCGTGTCGTGTGGCGGAGTTCCGACGCTGTAATGGAGCGTCCGCACCTTGAATCCGTAGTGCTTGGCCTCGGCGGCGAGGAACTGGGCGGCCGCATCGTTATTCGGCATGTACTGCTGGCGGAGCGGGAACTTCGAGACGAAGTCGGTGAGACCGTTGAGGATCTCCTTACCGCTGATCGTCGGCTTGGGAGCCTTGGAGAGGTCGTAATAGTGGCTCGGGTCGCTTGCCCCCGACGCTGCTTGCGGAGCGACCCCTAAGGAGATCGCCAGCATCGAGCCCGTAATCACCAGGGCTATCTTGCGCGCGGATATCACTCGGCTCCCCCTGAGCTAGATCGTGTTGTGCAAAGGATCGACAGGTAGAGGTTCGCCGGCCGGCCTGTCGTTCCTGCCCGTCGGGGATGCAGGAGCGCCCCACCATGGCGTCGAATCTTCCGCCAGTAATCGAAATCAATCTGACGTCTCAGGGGGACCTCATGAAAGCAAGATTCCTGGTAGCAGCCGGTTTATCAGCTCTAATGCTCACCTCGCTTGCGCCCGTCGGGCACGCAGCCGCCGCCAAAGCTCCGCTCGTGATCGGAACCGATCCGGCAGGCGATTGGGGCCAGGCTGCAGCGCCGGACCCGTCGCTCTATCCCGTGTTTGCGCAACTCGGCGATTCGTTAGGCGAAGACCTGACCGGCGCGTCGATCGGGATGAAGGACTCCAAAACGGTCAACTTCACGATGTCCCTCAATTCGCTCCCGCCAAGCGGTGGAGTACCTGAAGTAAGCCGCTACACGTGGGACGCGACGGTCGATGGCAAGTTCGTCGAGCTTGACGGCAAGTGGACCAACTTCTCCCGTGGCACCTGCGATCCCACTTCGGGGCAATGCCCGCCACCACGCAACCCCGGCCTGCAGCCCTTCATCATCCGTGGCGACTGCGTTACCGACACGACCACGCCCTCGCCCGTCACTACCTGCAAGGAGCTTGGGATCGTCCAAGCAACGTTCGACGCATCGGCCAAGACGATCACGGTGCCGGTGCCGCTCGCATTGATCCACGGCAAGGCGGGGTCCAAGATCGCTCCGGCCACGAACCTCTTCGGCGGCACCATCTCGGCCGTTCCGTCCGCATTCCTTAGCTCGAGTGCGATGCCGCTCGACGTTCTGACCGCGACCGCAACCTTCACGGTCCCTCGTCACTAAGAGAAACAGTTCCTAAGTGGGACCACGACCGAACTAATCGACGATCGATCGGGAGGCTAGGCGGATGCGATTCAAGAAAGTAGTTGCGGCCATCGGGATGCTGGCGATGGCTACCGGAGCGTTCGGAGGTTCGGCAACAGCGGGCCGGGCGCACGAGCCGCTGAAGGGCAAAGGCTCGGGGCTGAAACTGATCGCCAACATCCCATGGGATGGCGGCACCGACATGGAGTTCCGGACGATCCATGGCCGGGACTACGCGTTCGCGGGATCCGAGGCCTCTGCTCTCAAGGGCGGCGGCATGCATGTGATCGATGTAACCGATCCCGAGCACCCGCGTCAGGTCGCCTGGCTTAAGTGCTCGCTCGTGCAGAACGACATCCAGATCTCGTACGACAACAAGACGCTGATCATGGCGGCCGACTCACCCGGTGGACAGGACTCGTGCTTGGCCCTCGGAAAGCTCGGATTCATGACCGTCGACATCCGTGACCCGTTGCATCCCAAGCCCATCGGCTTCGCGACGATCCCGCGTGGATCGCACAACACCACTGCGATGCCGAACAAGCCATACGTCTACAACTCGGACTCCGACCTCACGAAGGTCGGGGAGTTCCAGATCTGGTCGATCGCCAACCCTGCCAAGCCGAAGCTCGTCAACACGGTCCCGGTTCGAGATGGGCTCAGCCCGCACGACATGTCGTTCAACAAGGACGGCACGCTGATGGTGTCGGCGAGCATCAATCACATGGACATCTGGAACACCAGTGACCCCGAGAACCCCACACTGCTTTACACCGGGCAGTGCCCGGGTTGCTCGATCACGCACGACGCCAAATTCACGCCCGACGGCAAGCACATCATCGTCGGCGACGAAGGCGGTGGCGGTGGCACGTACCCGTGCCCGGGCGGAGCGCTGTACTTCTACAACGTAGAGGGCACCAAGGACCAGCCGGTTCCTGTTCTGGTCGGTGCCTATGAGCCACAAGAGTTCGCCAAGACCGACAACGGCCCGGGCGGGTGCACTGCGCACGTTTTCTCGATCTCGAACGACGGCACGAAAGTGGCCATCTCTTGGTACACGGCGGGGACGCGCTACCTCGACGTCAGCTCGATGACCGGGCCGTCGGTTGGGCCCAACACGGCTGCGGGCGTGAAGGAGCTCGGCTGGTACGAGCCCGTCGGTGGATCGACGTGGTCGTCGAAGTTCTTCAAGGGCCCGTACATCTACTCCGACGACGAGCACCGAGGGTTCGACGTCTACAAGATCCTCGGAGCAGGCCCTCAGCAATAAAGACGCTTAGTCCCGAGTAGCACGAACTGGCCCGGCTCATGCCGGGTCTTTTCGCGCCCCCACGCTTTTCCTCTGCACACACCGCGCTTTCCGCGGGAATTGCAGAGGAAAAGTAGGTTCTGGTGGTGGCCGACTTGAACTCCCAATTCCGCACTCAGCGGAGCTGTGCGGTTCTAGTTACGTCGTCGTTCTTGCCGGGTCACGGGGGCATCGAGACATATCTCGCAGAGCTGTGCGACGACCTTGCACCGCGACTCGCCGTGCTGGCCCCGGGGTCACGAGGCGGAGCGTCGATCCCGGCCGACCTCGGCTACCCCACGATCGGCTACCCCGGTTCGATGCTGTGGCCCGGTGGAGGAGTGGTGCGGGCGATCCAGGATGCCTGCGAGCGCCACGACACCGATCGTGTCTTGTTCGGGACACCATGGCCCTTGATCCTCACCGCGCCGCGTCTGCGCAAGGCAGGGTTGCGCTACGCCTCGATCGTGCATGGCTCGGAGCTGTTCGTCCCGGCCGCGATCCCTTTGCTGCGTGCAAAGGTCGCGCGAGCACTTGAAGAAGCCGATGCCCTGTTTCCCGTCAGCGAGTTCACCGGTCGCAAGATCTCGACCTTCTTGAGCAAGTCAAAAAGACGCGTCCCTAGCGTGCACGTGCTTCACGCCCGCATAGATACGGATCGATTCACCCCAAAAGTTGCGACCGGACCGATCAAGGAACGTCTCGGCATCCACGACGATGACAGAGTCATCTTGTGTTTCGGGAGACTCGTCAAGAGAAAAGGGGTCGATCGCATGATCGCGGCGATGCCCGAGATCACTCGCGCGGTTCCCCGCGCGACGTTGATCGTTGGTGGAACGGGTCCCGAGTTGAAACGCTTGCAACGTCGTGCACACCGAACGCAAGGCCGCGTGATGTTTGCCGGGCGCGTTCCCGACGAGGACGCTCCCGCTCTCTACGCGCTGGCGGACGTCTTCGCGTTCCCGGTTTTCGATCGCTATTTCGGGCTTGATACCGAGGGTCTCGGCGTTGTCTTACTCGAGGCCGCTGCCTGCGGCACCGCATGCATCACGGGGCGTTCGGGAGGCACGCCCGAAGCAGTGATCGACGGCGACAGTGGGTATGTCATCCACGCGCGCGACAAACATCAACTTGTGGGCAGAGTGGTCTCGATCCTGATGGATCCTCACGAGGCTCAAAGGATGGGGGCGATCGGCAGGGCGCACGTGGAGCGATCGTTCTCGAAGAAGAACTCGCCCGACGCCCTTCTGAAGTGGATCGGTTCGACGTAGGCTGGATGCGGCTGGACGAGTTAAGGGAGGGGTTATATGCGGATCGTGGTGTCATCGCCCGGTAGTGATCTGGACGAGGCCGAGAAGGATCGGATCGCAAAAGACCTCGAGAAGATCGACCGCCGACTCCACGAGTTCGACGACGTGACCGCCGAGGTACGGATCGACGATACGAATGCTGCGGTCGGAAACCACGTAATGCTCGAGGTCCACTACCGAAGGAACCACCTCATGGCCAAAGCCGAGCATCACGACCTGGGACAGGCCGTCCGGGAAGCGCGGGAAGAGATCCTGCGTCAGATCAACGATCGCTCCCGCGGAGGGCACAGCTCGTTCGCTAACCGCCGCTGACCTAACTTTTCCTCTCGCCACACCGCGTAAAGCGCGGGATATGCAGAGGAAAAGCGTGGGGTATACATCCAGGCCATGCCACCAACCGGCGTTCCCGACCCGCCTCCCCTTCCGCCGTCGTTCTTGGAGGGCGGGGGCTTCTCGATCCTGAGCGAGATCGAACCTCCGAGAGCTCCAGACATCGAGCACGTACGCGAACAGATCCAGGCCCTCAACGACGTAGTCGACGCGTTTCTGATCCCGGACAACCACCTCGGGCGTGCCACGGTATCGAGCGTTGCGGTGGCGCACGAAGTTGCCTACCTTGGTGGACGCTCGATCGCGTGCTTGAACGCGCGCGATCGGAATCTCTTGGGATTCCGCCGTGACCTTCTGACCGCAGCCTCGTATGGAGTCGATCACTTCTTGTTCGTTTACGGCGACCCCCCCAAAGAAGGCCGGAGAACCGAAGATCTCACGGTACGCGGGATGATCGACGAGGTCCGCTCGTTCGGGACCGGCCCCCTGTTCCAGGGCTACTCGGACTTCCGCATCGGAACCGTTGCCAAGGCAGGCCGTCCTCTGGCTTGGCGAGCGCGCGCAGACTTCGTCTTCGTTCAGATCACGCACAATCTCGACAGACTGCTTCGATGGCGTGAATCGCTGGATTACGGGGGCCGGGTCTACGCCGGCGTTCTGGTGCTTGCCTCCGCGCGGATGGCACGACGGGTGAATGCCTCTATCCCCGAGATCCACATCCCCGAGCGCATCATCGACAAGCTCGAGGGCGATCCGAGCGTCGGTCTAGACCTCGCTTGTGAGGAGATCGCCACGCTCAAGGAATCGGGCGCGTTCGACGGCGTGCATCTAGTGCCCGTCGGCCGCTACCGCGAGATGGCGGCACGGCTGGAACCGATCGTGCGCGGCAAGCCCTCCGGGGAGAACTAAGCCTGCGTTTGTTTCGCGGGGGCCGTGCTGCTTTGGCCGTTGTGTGCCGCGATGCTCCCGACAAGAGCGGCGTCCGGTTTGATCAGCAACAAGACGGCTTCGAGATTAGGTCCCTCAAGCGTCTCCTCATCCTCCAAACGGGCCGCAAGCGTGTCCAGCGTCTCGCGATGCTCCACCAGCAACCGATCAGCGTGAGCTTCCGCCTGGATCAGCATCGCGTCGATCTCGTTCTCCATCTCGTGGTGGGTCTGCTCGGAGATCTCGGCGATCGGCAGTTGATCTCCCAGGAACGCATCTCCTTCTTTGCCGAGGAGGCGCCTGCGCCGGGTCCCCATCCCGAATCGTCCGATCATGTCGCGCGCTAGATCGGTTGCGTGCTCGAGATCCTGCTCGGCCCCCGTTGAGGGAACGCCGAATATCAGCTGCTCGGCAGCGAGACCGCCCATGGCAGTGATGAGTTGACCCATCAACTGATCCTTGGTCAGAAGCACCGCATCCGATTCCTTCTGGATCGAAGCAAGTCCGAGGCCGCGACCGCGGGCAAGGATCGTCACGCGATGCACGTCTTCAGCGCGGCCCACGGCTGCTGCGACTATCGCGTGACCGCTCTCGTGGTACGCAGCGCGCTGCTGCTCTTCGATGCTTAGAACGCGGCCCTTCTTTTTCGGTCCTGCGAGCACGCGTTGGATGGCCTCCTCCAGCTCCGGCATCTCGACCTGGCCGCGTGCATCGCGAACGGTGAGCAAGGCGGCCTCGTTGATCACGTTTGCAAGGTCCGCCCCGGAGAAGCCGGGCGTGCGACGCGCCAGGTATTCGAAGTCGACGTCGGAGGCAATGGGCTTTCCTTTGGCATGAAGCTCGAGGATCAATTGACGGCCGGTGTTATCCGGTTGGTCCACGGTGATGTGGCGGTCGAACCGGCCCGGTCGCAGAAGGGCCGGGTCGAGGATGTCGGGCCGGTTGGTCGCGCCGATCACGACGACCCCGGCGCTGACGTCGAACCCGTCCATCTCGACGAGGATCTGGTTGAGCGTCTGCTCGCGCTCGTCGGTACCACCGCTGCCACCGCCTTGCGCACGTTTACGGCCGGCCGCGTCGAGCTCATCGATGAACACGATGGCCGGAGCGACGGCACGAACCCTTGCGAACAGATCGCGCACTCGAGCTGCACCGACACCCACCAGGGACTCGACGAACTCGGCGCCCGCTACGGAGAAGAATGGAACTCCTGCTTCTCCGGCAACGGCCTTTGCGAGCAACGTCTTGCCGCATCCGGGGGGGCCGAACAGCAACACACCTTTTGGAGGCGTTGCCCCGATCTCCTCGTAGCGCTCGGGATCCCTCAGGTAATCGACGACTTCCTTGAGCTCGGCAACAGCTTCGTCTGCGCCGGCAACGTCCCCAAACCCAACCGCCGCGGCCATCCCCTTCTTGCGCCGTTTGTCCGAGCCCTTGCCGATCGATCCGAACATGAGAACGTCACCGATGCCCGAGCTTCCTCCCTTGCCCGCCGTGAACAGCAACGCGAACAGGTTTGCCAGGATCATGAGCGGGAGCAGGAATGTCGAAACGATCCGAACGTCCTTCTTCACCGTCTGCGGATCGACCGTAACGTCGCTCCCCGACTTCGCGGCCATCTGCACCAAGATCGCGGTGAACGCTCCGTCCGACGGATAAGCAACCCAATACGAGCCCGATCCCACCGGGGCTTCGGCTTCACTGGGATTCGGATTGGTGGTTGGTGTCGGAGCCGGTGCGGCTTTGCCGGACGATGACGACTTGTTGTCGGTGCTTTTCGACCCCTTGCCCTTCGCCGACGAAGATCCCTTCGACGTCGACTTCCCGGAAGGCGCCGGAGCCGGGGGTGGGGCGGCCTTGTAGGTACCGGTCACGACCGCGTCTTCATCGAGGAAGTTGGCCGACACCAGCCGGTTCGCGCCGGCCAGCGAGCTCAGTTGGCCGATCGAGAGCTGTTGCCCCTTGGCGTTCGGTTGCAGGTACGAGATGGCGCCAAAAAAAATACCGAGCAGGAAGAGGAGAGCTATCAGCAGAAAGACCGTCGTCTTCCTGCTGCCTACACGTCGCTTAGACGCATTCTTGCGTCGGCGGCGAAGCCGGTAAGCCTTGATCTGACGACGAAGTTTCTTAACGGTCGTGCTATTCACCCATACCCTCCCGCAAATGATGAGCTTGCAATGCTATCTACTCTGCAACCCCGCTCGCCGAGTGGTCAAAACCCGTCATTCTTCAGCCGAGCGGTCAAAACCGTCCCCTCACGGGACGCTATGGCCCACTCGGCAGAGGAAATGGCGATATTGACCGGTCGCTACCTTGTGTTTGCCGGGACGACGAACGTCTTGTTGACCGCCAGCTCGTCCCACGGCATCGTGCGCATCTGGTCTGCCTGCTCGGGATAAGCGGCGACAGATCCCCGGAAGTAGAACCTGTCCGGGGTTATGAGCGCCCCTGGGTAGGCCCCCAGCATCGACAACGGCACGGGGATCGTTATCTTTCCGGTCGAGGCATCGAAAGTGGCCGAAACCGGACTTCCCGGAACCTCTTTGCATTGCTTCACCGTTGTGGACTCGATGCAATCTCGCACCGAGAACGGGCTTAGTCCCGGGTTCTGTGGCGATTGTGGGGGGCAGCCCGCATAGGTCGGGTCGCACGTCTGGCGACTGAAGTCGGTGTACTTACCGACGAGCCAGTACGGGCGGCCGTCGACGGTGAGCTCCCAGCTGTAGGTGGTCACCTCGGGCCATCCGCCGTTGGGGGGCAGGTTGGCAACCTTGATGATGAAGTTCACGTTGTGGTTGCGGATCGCGATGGCAGCTTTGGTGAGATCTTGTCCGAGCTGGGTGCCGAGAGTGGTTTCTTGCTGCGAACCGTCGCCCCAATCACCTGCCGGATCTGTGCCGACGACCACGGGCCGATGGAGCGAGAAGCCGGAACCGAAGCGCGACTTTGCCCCCGAGACGCCTCCGACCACGACAAGAGTCGAGATGATCGCGACGCAAACGAAGAGTCGCAGGAACTTGGTCATCGACGATCACTCCATACGCGAGCGGTTCTGACCCGCGTCGCTACCGCCGTCGCGAAACCCCACACCATGATCATCGACAATGCGCCGACGGCCATGCCGAACTTGGCTGCCGCCAGCGGATCCCGTCGACTGCTGGTCCTCACCATCGCGTTCTGAAGCGCCTCTTGTTCGTGGACTTCGTTGGAGGCCTGCACGAACGCGAGCTGCGGTTGCTGTTGCTCTTGCTCGGCCATCGCTCCTTGTGCAACGTGGCCCGGTTGCGCGACGGGTTGGAAGTTAGAAGCGGGAGCTCCCTCCGTAACCGGGATCGGTGGCGGTGGTGGTATCACCGGGATGAGCCCGACCGCGATCAACGGCGAGATCGGAGGAGCCGCTGGAGGAGGCGGGGTCCCCTCGCAATGCACCGCGGCGGTTGCGACATCTACTTTCACGCCACCGGCAACCGCGCTCAGCACAACGTGCGTGGTCTTACCTGCAAGTGCTTTGGGGCAGTGATAGTCGACCTTGAAGCCGAGGTGATGCAGCTGCGTGAAGTCAACGTTCGAGATCGAACCGGGTGCGACTTTCGTGACAACTTTCTGGCCTTGCGTCGCCTTCAACTCAACCGTGCGGGGAAGTTTGAGCGAAGACAACAACCCAACGATCGCCGGAGCCAGCGTGACGCGGCCCATGTCCGCAAAGGGGCACACCAACGGCGAGCCGGCCGGAAGGTCGGGGATCGTGTCGCCATCGCAGTCGACCGGTTTGGATGCGCTAACGCCACCCGACAGCACGGCACCTTCCTGCAAGTCCTTTAACGAGACGGCCGGGTGAGAGACGTATGACGTCGAGCCGTCACCTGCGTTGTGCACGACATGGACGCCAACCTGCACGATGCCGCGCGAGGCGAGCGCCTGACCGGTCTGGGCCCACGACGGTCCGGGGTAGTGCGGCGGCGCGTGGAACGGAGAGTCGGTGACGTTCACGATGACTTTCAGGGCATTGCGACGGAAGCCGGCGTCCTGGCCGGGTGGGATGTCGCCCAAAGAGTGGCCTGCCGGTGCGATGTCCTGCCCGGCCCCCGTGGCCGCCTGGTAGAGCGCGGGCAGTTGGGCTTCGGGCTCGTCGCCGCCGCCCGACGCTTCGAGGTGATCGAGTGCCGTGTAGAGCGCGGTGCTCGGAGTTTGTACGGGAAGGACGCGCTTGTATGCGAAGTCGCTCGGATCGCCGTTGCGAGTCGGGTAGTCCTTGTACTGACCCAGTCCTATGTGCACATCCAGACCCGTTGAGGACAGCGTCGACGCGATACCCGCGAGGCTCACCTCGAGCGAGCAGATCGCAGGCTGCATGCTCCCGGTGGTGTCCATCAAGAAGTAGACGTCGACCGGGACGTTGATCGGGGGCAGCTTCAATCCGTAAGGCACGGTCTTCGATGCCCCGCTCTTAAGAGAAAGCTTCTTCGTTGCGGGGCCGAGCGACGCGGGCTTGCCGCCGATCGTGTTCACCGACAGAGGCAAGGCCGGCGGCTGAGCGATCGTGCTGCAGTGCGGATCGAACGGAGGAAGCGGCCCGTCGCCGGGCGGTGGCTTCGCCGTCACGTCGTAGTACTCGATGTCGAGTCCCGAAGTCCCGTAGAACAATGGCTCGTGACCGCGCACATCCGACGTCATCTGGTACAGCGGAGGGATCGTGTTGCGCAACGTCATCCAGATGCCTTTGGCCGGGTCGTACTGAAAAACCTCGGCCAGGCGCGCCCCGGGCAAACTCGTTGCGATGACGACGTCAAGCGATGATGCTCCCTCGGCGATCGACTCGACGGGGTTGGGTGTTCGCAGCGCGCTCCAGTGTTTGCCCGTATCGAGCGTGACCCACCCATCCGATGAGCTCGTCGCAAAAGCAAAGATGCGCGTCAGCTGACTGGCCGACGGAGCGACGTCGATCACGTTGATCGCCTTCGAGAAGGTGTGTGCAACTGCCCACGTTGCTCCGGCATCGGTCGAGTGATAGAGGTTGCCGTCGGCGCCGTCCGATGCCCACACGTCGTTGGGGTCACCTGGTCCGACCGCGATGTGCGTGAATCGTGGCAACTGACCGGCCCCCGTGAGCACGCCCGCCGTGTCTCCGGCGAGACTCCATGTAGCACCGGAGTTCGTCGTCTTGTAGAGCACCGGCCCACCGACATTCGCCGCCTTAGTCGCGACGAGCTCGGCATAAGCAACCGAAGGCCGGCTCGGAGAAACCGCAAGCGTCAAGATCACTCCGAATTGCGGCAGCCCGGTGGATGCGTCTACCCAGTGAGCTCCGTGGTCGCGGCTTGCCAAGAGGTGCGGGCTTGGTATGTCGCCATTCAAGATCGCGTAATCGGGATGGGGAGCCGGCGTACGCGGCACGACGAGATGATCGATCGTAGGCGTCTGAGCATCAGAGATCGCGCCACCGGTATCGGTGGGCCGCGTGACGTAGGCCTTGCTCCAGCTGCAACCCCCGTCGCGCGTCGTCATGATCGCTTCGCCATTCGTTGCGAAGGCGGTACCCGTCGGGAACGGCTCGACCGCGAAGTTCGTGATGGAGGCGCGACCTACCGGGAAGTCGGGGGCCGCGATGCTGTACCAGCCGCCGCCGATGTTTGAGACGTTTGTGCAGCCCTTCTTCGCCGCAGAGGCCGCGGTCGACCCGAGCACCGAAGACACGATGAGGACGACCAATAATGACGCGAGCAGAGCACGTCGGCGGGCTCTAGGCACTGCGGCTGACACCCTTCCTGCTAGATCCGGGCGGGGTGGACGTATCGACCTTATCGGACACAAGGATCACGCTCACTACGTGCGTCGACCCTTGCGAGATCCCCTCCACCCCGGCTTCCTCCTCTTGCTTTCCTACCCTCAAGATGTGGGTTCGCCGG
>JAXDJM010000236.1:0-8812 GCA_034665605.1 Actinomycetota bacterium
CTCCGAGTCCGTCCCCTTCGCCCAGCACCTCGCCGGCCTTGTGTGCGGAGCAGGTAGCGACCATCCAGGTGACGGCTCCAAACCAGACGACATTTGGAACTAGTGGAGATGACGTCATCGTCGGCACATCGGGGATCGACACCATCGACGGTCAGGAAGGTAACGACATCATCTGCGGGCTCGGCGGCGACGACGTCATTCGGGGCAACGTTGGTAACGACACTCTCTACGGCGACAACGGTAACGACGACCTTCGTGGCGCCGACGGCAACGACAAGATCCATGGCGGCGCCGGTGACGACTTTGCAGATGGAGCTCACGGTGGCGATTACATCTATGGCGAGCGCGGCAAGGACCGTCTTTACGGAGGTAACGAAAACGATCATCTGTTCGGCGATGTCGGAGACGATCGATTGATCGGGGGCTATGACAGAGACACCCTGTCGGGCGGCGACGGCAATGACACCCTCACCGGTGATGGGGCTCCTCCAGCATCCGGGTGCGGGTGTGGTAACCCGGACGGCGACACCCTTACGGGTGGCAACGGCAATGACACGCTCAGTGGGAATCAAGGGAACGACACCCTGAGTGGTGACGCCGGCGTCGACACCGCTCACGGCAACGACGGCAACGACGATGTTAATGGGAACGCGGGCAAAGATGCCCTTTACGGTGACAACGGCGACGACATCGTGAACGGCGATGCCGGAGACGACACCCTCAACGCGGGATTCGGTATCGGCGGCCAGACTCCTCCCGACAAACTCTATGGCGGCACGGGCGATGACGTTCTCAATGGGGGGGCATATGGCGACATGCTCGAAGGCGACGCCGGTAACGACCATCTCTACGGGAACGGCGCGTGGGACAAGATCTACGGGGGTTTCGGCAACGACGTCCTTTACGGCAATAACGGTAAGGACACATTAAGTGGGGACTACGGTAAGGACTCGCTGTACGGCAATGCCGAAGACGACAGCTTGAACGGCGGCCCCGACCCCGATCACTGTGATGGTGGTTCGGGGACCGATACCGGGCAGCTCTGCGAGGTCAGCACCGGGATTCCCTGACCTCGGTGTGATTGACCCGAAAGGCCCTTCCCCGACGACCCTCAAACATGCACACTCACCAAGGACGAAGAGAACTAGGCGGTAGTTGGGACGTGGGGGCGGACGTGGTTGCAAGACTTATCGCTGTTGGAGCGATCGTTCTCTTGTTCGCGACCGGAACATCCGACGCACGGGGGATCCGGGTCGCACGAGCGGGCGCGGTGGGGCTGAACGGGACCATCGCCTTCGAAACGAACCGTGACGGTAACTCCGAGATCTACGAGGCAAACGCCGACGGCTCACACGCGGCTAATGCCACCCATGCTTCCTCGAATGAAAGGGAAGCGGATTGGTCACTGGACGGGGACCGGATCGCATTTGCAACCGACCGTGACGGTAACTGGGAGATCTATGCCATTAAGGCGGACGGCTCCAACCCGGTAAGGCTCACCAACGACCCTGCGTCCGACGGGGGTCCCGCGTGGTCCCCCGACGGAAGCAAGATCGCTTTCGAAACCGAGCGCGATTCGAACTCGGAGGTCTACGTGATGAATGCCGACGGGTCGAATCCGGTAAGGCTCACCAACGACCTCGCGTCCGATTCGGGTCCTGTTTGGTCCCCCGACGGGAGCAAGATCGCTTTCACTTCGGATCGCAGCGGGAACAGCGAGATCTACGTGATGAACGCCGATGGCTCCGGACCGATCGATCTAACGAATAGCCCATCGGAAGACGTCAATGCGGACTGGTCACCCGACGGTAGCAAGATCATCTTCTGGAGCGACCGCGACAACGAGAATCGAGACCTTTTCGTCATGAACGCAGACGGTTCGGCCCAGACGAATCTCACGAACAGTTTCGCGGATGACTCCGCGCCGTCGTGGTCTCCCGAGGGCGGCAGGATCGTTTTCGAGTCTGACCGCGTCGGCGGAAATGTCGACATCTACGTGATGAATGCCGACGGCTCCAACGTGGCGCGAGTCACCTCCGATGTGCATGTCGACAAGGATCCCGTCTGGAACCCACTGCCGACCCCCTCGGTCTCGAATTCCAAGGTCAAAGAGGGAAAGCCGGCGACGTTCGAGGTCGAGATCCCCGAGCCGCTCAACTACCTGGTGAGCTTCGACTACCAGACCGAGAAGGGGAAGGCCAAGCCCAACAAGGATTTCAAGCCGCTGAAGGGGACGCTTGTCTTTCCCGCCGGCGACACGATCGCGTCCATACAGGTGAAGACGATCAACGACAAGGCGAACGAGCTCAATGAGAAATTCTTCCTCAACGTCCCCTTGGGCTGTAGGTGCGGAAATCCCAAGGGCGGGGCCACCATCGTCGACAACGACTAAGCAAGCCACTGTGGGGCATCATGTGGCGGTGAACGAAAAGGGAAACGCCTTAGGCGATGACAGGGACCGAACCGCGGAGGCTCGGGACGAGAGGGCCGAAGCCCACGACCTGGCGTCTGAGGCTCGTGACGAGAGGGCCCACGCCAGAGACGAGCGTGCCGAAGCTCGCGAGCAAGCTGCCAAGCGGATCAACAAAGGTGCCGCCGCCGACCGAGCGGGTGCGCTGCGGGATCGGCGCGGAGGGGCGAGCGACCGGACTCAAGCAGCAGATGATCGCGAGGCTGCAGCAGCAGACCGGATGCTGTCCGCTGAGGAGCGAGCAGCCTCGTCGATCGATGAGCTTACCGGCGCGTACCGGCGTGACGCGGGCACCCTGGAATTAGAACGCGAGATCAGCAGAGCTCGGAGGACGGAGAAAAGCATGGTCGTCGCATTCATCGACCTTGTTGACCTCAAAGCCACCAACGACTCGCTCGGTCACGCAGCCGGAGACCGGCGCTTGAGCGCAGTCGTCGCGACCCTCGGCAAGCACCTGCGCTCCTACGACCTCATCGTGCGATTCGGCGGGGACGAGTTCGTCTGCGCGTTGGCGGACCTGAGCGTGACGACGGCGGCTAAACGTTTCGAGGCGGCCGGTGCAGACCTGGAAGCCGCGGGCATGGGATCTATCAGCACCGGGCTCGCGGATCTTCGACCCGGCGACTCTCTCGAAGATGCCCTAGCACGCGCGGATCAAAATCTCTACAGAACGCGCGAGGACGAAGGGCAACCCTGACTTTTGCCGCACCTCGCCGTGCTCGGTGTGCCCCCGGCAGGGTACGCACAACATGGGCACCGGGTCACCTGCGGTTTCGCGGCAGCTAGTGATCGAGGGATCGTTGAGCGTGCCGACGACGCCATGGACGAGGAAATGAGCGAAGGGATTCTGGGATCCTCTATAGCCCGGCTTCAGCCCTTGATGATGTTGTGCACGGGGAAGATCTCGGGAGTACCGGGGTTGATTCCCACTTCGGCCAGGATCGGCTGCAGCCGTGCACCGAACGCCTCGAGGTTCTCCTGGGTATCCCAGACCTGACTGACTCTCATCTTGTCGCCGGTGCCAAAGCACACCTCGTAGTCGAGTCCTTGCGCGGGGAAGACGCCTGCTTCGTTGAGGCGCCGCACGACTTCGTCATACTGGTCAGAGGTAAGTGATTCAGGGGCGAACCGGATTAGAACGCTCACGGGATCTCCTTCGTTGATGGCATGGGTGAGCCTACTTGCCCTTGCGTCATCCGTGGACGATCCTCAACTACTAATCGGGGTCGGTCTCCGAGCCAAACGGACGTGAATCGGTCAGGTCTCTAAGCCGCGCGGCCTGAGGGCTGCTTCGACCGGCGACCCGAAGTGTGCCCATGTTGTGCGTGCCCCCGGCAGGATTCGAACCTGCGCACCGCGCTCCGGAGGCGCGTGCTCTATCCCCTGAGCTACGGGGGCGCACGCAGACTGTAGAACATCGCCCTCGGGCTTCTAGGTCGTCCCAGGCACGGCGGGTACCATCGAGGCATGGCCACGAGGAAACGGATCCTCGTGTGCGACGACGACCCCGTGATCCTTCGTCTGCTGCAGGTAAATCTCGAGCTTGAGGGATACGAGGTCCTCACCGCGCACGACGGGGAAGAGGCAGTGCAGGTTGCCACCGCGGAGGTTCCCGATCTGATCCTCCTGGACATAATGATGCCGCGCATGGACGGCTACCAAGCTGTGCAGGAGATCAAGTCGAAGGACGAGACCAAGCACATCCCGGTCGTCTTCGTCTCCGCTAAGGCGCAACAGTCAGACGTCGATCTGGGCAAGAGCTATGGGGTTGCCGCCTACCTCACGAAGCCGTTCGACCCAACGGAGATGATCGAACTAGTCGCCCAACTGGTTGAGTGACCCGAGGTGATCACCGACCACCTTGCCGGGCTCGTGAAAACCGCCCTCGAAAAGGCCATCTCGGATGGAGCCATCAAGGGCAACGGCACTCCAGTCGTCGAGTTCGAACGACCGCGTCGGGCCGAGCATGGTGACTGGACGACGAACGTCGCTCTGTCTGCGGCCGGCGGGGACGCGCCTCCACGCGCGGTAGCCGAAGCCGTCGTAGCGCGGTTGCCGCACTCTGACATTGTCGGAAAGGTCGATATCGCGGGCCCCGGCTTCATCAACTTCGAGCTTTCACCCCAGTACTTCCACGAAGTCATCCGTCGTGCGGCGGAACCCGGGTCGGGTTTTGGGCACAGTGACGTTGGAGCGGGAACGAGCGTCGACGTCGAGTACGTCTCGGCGAATCCGACGGGACCGATAAATGTCGTCAGCGGAAGACACGCGGCGGTCGGTGACGCGATCTCGCGTTTGCTCGAAGCCACCGGTCACCAGGTGACGCGCGAGTTCTATGTCAACGATGCGGGGCGCCAGATCGCATTGTTCGGTGAATCTGTCGCTGCGCGTTACCTGCAATCGTTCGGTCGTGAAGCCGACGTTCCTTCCGAGGGTTACCAAGGCGATTACGTGAACGACATCGCAGCCGCGATCCGCGATCAGGTCGGCGATCGCTATGTCGACGTCGACGAGCGGGAGCGAAATGAAGCCATCGCCGGAGGGGCCCTCCAGATGATGCTCGATCGTATGAAGCACTCGCTCGCTCGTTTCGGGACCACCTTTGACGTGTGGTTCTCGGAGCGGTCCCTGCGCGACGGCCCCCTCGAAGAGGCGATCTCCGAGCTCGAGCGCAGGGGCTTCATCGAAGAGCGAGACGGCGCGCGCTGGTTCTTGTCGTCGCGACTGGGCGATGACAAAGACCGTGTCATCGTTCGATCCGACGGTCGGCCGACGTATCTGGCCCCCGATGTCGCGTACCTGGCAAACAAGTTCGGCCGTGGCTTCGACCGTCTCATCTATCTATTGGGGGCCGATCATCACGGAACGGTTCCTCGCTTCTTGGCCGCGGCCGAAGCACTCGGCTTCGATCGCGATCGCCTCGAGATCCGACTGCTGCAGATCGTGCGGTTGTCGATGGGCGGCGAGTCCGTAAAAGGTTCGAAACGGTTGGGTGTGATCGTCACGCTCGACGAGCTCATCGACGAGGTAGGCAAGGACGCGGCCCGCTACACGTTCCTCACGCGCTCGATGGACGCACCTCTGACCTTCGACATCGAGCTGGCAAAGCAACAGGCCCCCGAGAACCCCGTCTATTACGTGCAATACGCACATGCGCGTATCTGTTCGATCCTTGCTCGAGCAGAAGACGAGAACAAACGCCCAGATGTGGACGGCGCGCCTCTCGAGGTACTCCGCCACGAACAAGAGGCGACGCTGATGCGGAAGCTTGCGGCCTATGAAGACGTGGTGCTCGAGGCGGCTCACCTCCGTGCCCCGCAGCGAGTATGTGCGTACGTCGAAGAGCTGGCCTCGGTCTTCTCCTCGTTCTATCGTGATTGTCGAGTCATCTCGGAAGACAAAAGGACGACCCAGGCGCGGTTGACCCTTTGTGTTGCAACGAAGAATGTCATCGCGGATGCGCTGGGGATTGTCGGCGTCGACGCGCCTGAGAGGATGTAGCTATGGACTTCGTGCAGGTTGACGTTTTCGCCGACGGGCCGTACTCGGGCAACCCCCTTGCCGTATTTCCGGATGGGGGCGACCTCTCCAAAGACCAGATGCAAACGATCGCGTCGGAGATGAATCTGTCGGAAACGACATTCGTTACCGACATCAAAGACGGCGGCTATGACGTTCGCATATTCACGCCCCGCGAAGAACTGCCTTTTGCCGGCCATCCGACGCTCGGCACCGCGTGGGTGTTGCGCGAGTCCGGTCGCATCTCTGGTGACGCGGTCGAACAGCGATCGGCGGCAGGGCCCACTCCGGTCACCTTCGAAGGCGATCTGGTGTGGCTTCGTCGCAGCGGAACGGTGGACCCCGATCACGAAGAGTCGAGACCTCAACATCATGCGGAGCTCGCCGCGGCCTTGGGGGTCGAGCCTTCGGATATCGGGCTCGAGGCGCGCGAGCTCGGTCGTTCGGGTCGACTTCGCCCGGCGTTCGCCGAAGCAGGGGTGAGCATATTGATGGCCCCGGTGAAGGACCTTGAGGTTTTGAAACGTTGTTTCGGCGGGCCAAGTTTGATCGACGTCACACCGGGAAGCGGCGCGTATTGCTTCACCGCGGTGCAAGCCGGCCGCTTACGCGCACGCGGGTTCTTCCCCGGTGTCGGCGTCGCCGAAGATCCGGCAACGGGGGCGGCCGCTGCCGCACTGGGCGTGTACCTGGCCGATCGGATCGGCCCAACGCGCGTGGAGATAGCGCAAGGCGTCGAGATGGGCCGGCCCTCCAAGATCCTGCTCGATGCACATGCCGACCACGTGCGCGTCGGCGGCAGGTGCGAGCACATACTCGAAGGTCACCTCAGCCGCCTGCCTTAGTCTCGCCGTTTCATTCGGAGGCGAGATGACCAACCAAAGATTGCTCGACGAGCTCGTCGAGTGGCTATCGATCCCGTCGATATCTTCGGGCGGCGGCGATCCCGAAGATCTTCTGCGCGCGGCGCAGTGGGCGGAGGCGCGGATACGGCGCGCGGGCGGAGATGCCGAGGTTCAGACGGCGGGAGGCAATCCACTCGTTGTCGGCGAGCTGCGATGTAAGGATCCCGATGCGCCCACTGTGTTGATCTACGGCCACTATGACGTCCAGTCCCCCGATCCACTCGATGCGTGGACCACCCCACCGTTCGAGCCGACGACGCGCGACGGACGCCTGTACGCGCGCGGTGCGGCCGACGACAAGGGCAATTTCTACCCATTGCTGTACGTAGCGTGCGAGCTGGCCGCAGCCGGCGAGCTACCCGTCAACGTTCGGATCTTGATCGAAGGTGAAGAGGAAGTCGGTGGAACAAGCGCGGCAGATTGGGTCGAGTCTGATCCACGCGGAGCCGCCTGCGCGATCGTTTTCGACAGCGACATGCTCGACGAGCACACTCCTGCCATTACGCTGGGAGCCCGCGGGATGGTCGCTGCACGCATCGATGTTCGGACGGCCCCCCGCGATTTGCACTCGGGGATGTACGGCGGCAGCGTCTACAACGCGGTCCACGTCCTCCACGGCATGCTGGCTGCGGTGTTGCCGGGGCCCGACGGTCGTTTGCGAGATGAGCTTCGTGCCGGCATCCAGGACCCAACCCCCGAAGAGCTGGTGGCGTGGAAAGAGTTGCCTCAAGGAGATGACGTCATCGCCGAGGTCGGCGCGACGCCATTGACCGACCATTCGGGGGCCGAGTACTACCCGCGCAACTGGGGAGACTCGTCGATCGACGTCACCGGCTTTGCTGGGGGAGACGCGGTGCAATTGCGGACGATTGTTCCGGCCTTTGCTCAGGCGAAAGTCGCGATGCGACTGGCCCCCGGACAAGACAGTGCCGAGATGGCGCGCGTTCTGGAAGGGTTGCTCCGAGACGCGGCCCCCGAGGCTGCCGATATCGATCTCAGCTTCGGTTACGCGGATGCAGCGGTGTTCGACCCTCGTGACCCTGCTCTTGTCATCGCGAAAGAGGCGCTCGAGGCCGCTTGCGGCACGGCCCCCGCGCTGGTGCGCACCGGTGGCTCCCTCCCGGTCCTTGCTGCCTTCGCGCGACAGGGCATCCCAACGATCTTCAGTGGATTCGCGCTGGCCCAGGACGCGTTCCACGCCCCGGACGAGAGTTACCGCTTGGAGAGCCTGCGTCTCGGTGAAGCATCAGCCCGCGAGCTGTACGCGCGTCTTGCCTCCCTTAGTCCCTGATGCTGGATCTCGTCTTTCCTGATACTGCAGAGGTAGCCGCCGGCGGGCACCTGACGCTGGGGGGCTGCGACGTTGTCGAGCTCGCTCGCGAACACGGAACGCCGTTGATCGTGTACGACCGCGCAACGATCGAAGCGCGCGCATCCTCGTACTCGGCGACCCTTGGGGCCGATCACGTTTACTACGCGAGCAAAGCGTTCTGCTGCGTTGCGATCTGCGAGTTACTCGAGGGTTTGGGTATCGGGGTCGACGTGTGCTCCGGCGGCGAGCTTTTAACGGCCCTTACCGCAGGGTTCCCGGCCGATCGCATCATCTTTCACGGAAACAACAAGTCGGTCGACGAGCTCGTGTCCGCAAGCGAGGCCGGTGTCGGACGAATAGCGGTTGACTCGATGGACGAGCTCGAACGGCTGTCGAAGGTCCCCGGCCACAGCCGGTTGCTGTTGCGCGTTACGCCGGGAGTCGAAGCGCACACACACGAGTTCGTGCAGACCGGTCAGGAAGACTCGAAGTTCGGGTTCCCGTTGGGCGACGGAGTCGCGCTCGACGCGATCGCTCGAGCCCAAGAGCTGGACGGTTACGAGCTGATCGGCCTGCACGCACACATCGGTTCGCAGATATTCGAGC
>JAXDJM010000237.1:0-3976 GCA_034665605.1 Actinomycetota bacterium
ATCGGCGTCCTCGCGGACCTCGCTCCGCTCTTGCTAAACGGCCCTCGGGCGGCTGCGCCGGCCGTCGGACCGTTTAATTGCAAAGGGTCCGCTCCGGATCGCCGATGCTCTCCGGTCGCCCCTCAGCTGGTTGCTTCGGGGGCCGGCGCGCCGAATCCCTTGTTGCTTCCGAACGCTGCCTTGAACGGCTCGAGTAGCTCGACCGGGATCGGCACGACTAGCGTCGAGTTCTTCTCGGCCGCAACTTCGGTGACCGTTTGCAGGAATCTCAACTGGTATGCGATCGGGTGGCGCGCGATGACTTCCGCTGCTTGCGCCAGCCGCTCGGCTGCCTGGAACTCACCTTCTGCATTGATGATCTTCGCGCGTCGATCGCGTTCGGCTTCGGCTTGACGAGCGATGACGCGTTGCATGTCGACTGGGATATCCACATCTTTGATCTGAACGCGCGCGACCTTGACGCCCCACGGCTCGGTGATGTCGTCGATGATCCGTTGCAGCTCGCTGCTTAGTGTGTCGGGTGACGTGAGGATCTCGTCGAGATCCACCTTCGACAGAACGGTGCGCAAGCTCGTCTGTGCAATCTGTGATGTGGCGAAGAAGTAATTTTGGATCTCGACGGTTGCCTTCACCGGTTGGAACACTTGGAAGTACGCGACCGCGTGAACGCTCACCGTGACGTTGTCCTTCGTGATGATGTCCTGCGGTGGCACGTCGAGCGTCACTATCTGCAGATTGACCTTCCTCATCCGATCGATGATCGGGATCAGAAAGAACAGGCCCGGCCCCTTTGCGCCTTCGAGGACGCGGCCGAGTCTGAAGATGACGCCCCGTTCGTATTCCTGCACGACGCGCACAGATGCGGAGAACAGGATCAGGCCGAGCACAACGACGATCCCTACCGCTACACCGATGCCCATGGTTCCTCCTCGATCACTCGTGCGAGTCGTGTAACGGCTCGACCAGAAGTACGAGTCCTTCCGCTGCTTTTACCTGAACCTTTGAGCCCGCTGCGATGCCGGTTTCCATCGTGCGCGCTCTCCACAAGGTCCCCTTGGTCAGAACGGTACCTTCCGGCGCGATGTCGGTCTTGGCCTCGCCGATCTCGCCGATGATCCCTTCCTCGCCGGTGATCGGACGGCGCAAGCGAACTCGTAATGCAGCCGTCATCACCGATATGAAGAAGACGAACGTCACGACGACCGCCAGTCCGATCGCAACTGGAGACAGCGATAGCGGTGGGGGCGCACCCGAGAACATCAGCAACCCCCCGGCGACGAGCGCAACCACCCCCGCCAAAGTCCACCCGCCGAGCCCACCGAGATGCATGTCGATCAAGAAGAAGACGACACCCGCAACGACGATGAGGACCCCAACCCAATCGGTTGGGAGGATGTTGAGCGCGTAGAAAGAAAGACCCAAAGCACCGGCCCCCAAGATGCCGGCCAGACCGATGCCGGGGTTGTAGATCTCGAAGATCAACCCGAACGCCCCAAGGAGTATCAAGAAGAAAGCGATCTCTGGTGACGTCACCGCGTGCAGCAGGCGCTGCCATGGGTTCATCTGGCCGAATCTGATCGTCGCGCTTGGTGCTCCGGCAGATCCATCCCACGACTCGATCGTGTGCGACGACCCGTTCGCCACGGCAACCGACTTACCGTCGATCGCTTGCAGCAGATCGCGTAGAGACGTGGCGATGCCGTCACTGACCCCTTGCGCGGCGTCGGAGGCAGATATGGACTCGGCCTGAGTCACCGCTTGTTGCGCAAAGGTGGCATCACGGCCCCGCTTCTCCGCAATGCTTGTCAAGAAGTTCGCTGCGTCTGTGGTCGCCTGTGAACCATCCGCGACGCGCAGATCGACGGGGGTTGCCGGTCCGAGCTCCGTCGAATCCGCCATGTAAAGCAGGTTCGCTGCGTATGCGATGAACGTTCCGGCGGATGCCGCTCGAGCATCGCGCGGCGCTATCCATGCGATGACCGGCACCTGGGAATCCAGTTCGGCGGCAACGATCTCTCGCATCGAGGTGTCCAGACCCCCGTCCGTGTCGAGCTGAAGGATGAGCGCCTCGGAGCCGTCGCTCTGAGCCGTCTCGATCCGGCCCTTCAGGTATGCAGCCGTCGGTGGGTCGATGATCCCTGAGATCTGGACAAGATCGATCGTCGGGCTCAGGTCGCCGCATGTGGCGTTTGGCGGGCACGACTGGGCGTGCGCCACCTGGCCGGCCAGCAACACGAAGCCGCAAGTCAGGCACGCCAGGCTCAGAGCCGCGACGACTCGTCTCATCTGCTCATCGTCGCAGACGGTCACATAGTTGTCGGACCCGGTTCGCCGGAGGCACCGCGGTGGGATAGAAACGCCGGGATGAACCTAGAAGAATTCCTCGCTCCCCGGATCCTCATCGTCTCGGGCAAGGGCGGCGTAGGGAAGACAACCGTCGCGGCGGCCCTGGCCTTGGTGACCGCGCGCACCGGCAGGAAGGTGTGTCTGGCCGAGGTCGATCGCAAGGGAACTCTGGCGAAGCTCTTCGGGGCCGAAGTTCCCGGTTACGAGCCCGTCGAGCTGTCTCCGGGGGTGTGGGGGATGTCGATCGTTCCCGAGGACGCTCTCGCGGAGTACCTGAAGGTGCAATACAACATGAAGCGCATCGCCAAAGCGTTCACGAGCACCCACTTCGTCGACTACATCACGACCGCGGCCCCCGGCCTCAAGGACATCTTGGTCCTCGGCAAGATCTGGTATCTCGAGCAAGGGCCGTCCAAAGGTGGCACGAGCCACGACTTCGACACGATCATCGTCGACGCCCCGGCTGCCGGGCACATGCTGACGTTTCTCCAAGCACCGCATGGTCTGGCGGACATGGTGTCGGTGGGACCCGTCCGCCGCCAATCGGATTGGCTGGTTCAGATGCTGCAAGACCCAGCACGCACGCGCGTGCATCTGGTGACGCTCCCAGAAGAAATGCCGGTTTCCGAGACGCTCGAAACTGCCGAAGCACTAACGACGCGATTGGGGATGTCGATGGGCTCTGTGTTCGCCAACGCCGTCTACAGCGAGCTGTTCGACACCCACGAGCGCGGGTTGCTCACAGAGATCGTCTCGACTCGCCGGACCACTCAGCTCACGGTGGAGGCAAAGGCCGTGGGGTTGGAGCTCGACGACGAGGATCTCGATGCACTGCTGACCTACGCACGTTTTCTCGAGGCGCGCCGCTCGATACAGGGCGTCCATCTGAAGCAGTTGCGAAAGGGAGTCGACGAGAACGTGATCGAGCTTCCGTTCTTGTTCTCGGCGGGACTCGCGTTGCCCGACATCGAAACTCTCGCAGACGTGGTCGAAGCCAAGGTCGCAAGTTGAACCCGATCCAGGAGATCATCCGCACGAAAGAGGTAGTCGTCTGCGCCGGCGCGGGTGGCGTCGGTAAGACGACGACGGCAGCATCGATCGCGTTGCAAGCAGCTTTGGAAGGAAAGAAAGCGGCCGTTCTCACGATCGATCCGGCTCGGCGCCTGGCGTCGTCTTTGGGTTTGAAAGAGCTCACCGACGAACCCACAAAGGTCAACAAGAGGAAGTTCACGTCGGCAGGGCTGACCGCTACCGGTGAGCTTCACGCCATGATGCTCGACACGAAATCCACGTTCGAGAAAGTGATGATCCGTTACGCACCGACGCCGGAGCAAGCAGAGAAGATCCTTGCCAATCGCTTCGCCAAGAACATCTCGAGCACCCTCTCGGGCACGCAGGAGTACATGGCGCTCGAGAAACTCTACGAACTTCATGCCGAGGGGGGCTACGACCTGTTGGTCATCGATACTCCGCCGACGCGCAACGCGCTCGACTTCCTGGACGCGCCGGAGCGGCTGTCGCGCTTCATCGACTCGCGATCGCTGCAGTTCTTCATGCGGCCGGGGATGCTCGGGCTGAAGGTGCTGGGCCGCGGCGGCGGCGTCCTGTTCGGTGTGCTCAAGCGGGTCAC
>JAXDJM010000238.1:0-7878 GCA_034665605.1 Actinomycetota bacterium
GCCGCGCAGAGAGCCGAAGAGCGACAACGTCACCCAGCCAAGCAAGGCGATCAGCACCAGAAGGAGACCGAAGCCACCGACGATCTTGCGCCGCAGAGTCAGCTTCACTTGCTAAGTATCCTCTGCAGGCACCCGGCAGAGGATACTTAGCAAGTGAAGCTGACTCTGCGGCGCAAGATCGTCGGTGGCTTCGGTCTCCTTCTGGTGCTGATCGCCTTGCTTGGCTGGGTGACGTTGTCGCTCTTCGGCTCTCTGCGCGGCGTCCAGCGTCGGATCTTCGAGGACGCGATCCCCGGCCTCGTCACCGTCGACGAGATCGTTCGGGCCTACACGGCCGAGTCTGCGGCAGTTCGCGGCTACCTCATCAACGGCCAAGCGGATCTGCTGGACGAGTACCACAGCGAGGTGGCGCAAGCCCAACTGTGGCAGACGCGCGGCGACCACCTGTTCGCCAGCGGAGATGAGCAAGATCTACTCCACCAACTGATCTTGGCGGGAACGAACTTCGAATCCCTGATCGACGACCGCGTCATACCGCTGGTGAATCGAGGCAACAGAACGCAAGCGTTCAGAGTCCTGGGAGACGACGGTTCGCCGTTGATCGCGCGCATCTCTACCCTCGGAGGCTTGCTTCGCGAAGCGCAGGACCGCGAGGTTGCACAGACCGAAGCAGACGTCCGATCTCATAACAATCAAACACTTCTGATCCTCGGGGTTGTCCTCGCCGGCGCGCTGGGGGTCGGCATCGTCGTGGCCTTCGTTCTGCCGCGGCGCTTGGTGTCGAACATCGACACGTTGGTAGAGGCGGCGCGCGGTATCGAGCGTGGCGACTTCGACCAGCCGATCGATATCGAATCCGGAGACGAGATAGAAGAGCTTGGCCACCGCTTCCGCGAGATGCAGTCCGGACTCAAGCGACTGCAGCAGCTGGCCCTTCAGGATCGCGAGCTCGAGATCGCCGCGAGCGTCCAGAGGAACCTCTTGCAGCGCACGTTGCCCGAGACGGCGGAAGTCAGATTGCGGCCGCTGCAACGTCAAGCAAACCTCGTGGGCGGCGACTGGTACGACGTCGACCTCGAGGGCCAGATCCTCACCGTCGTCGTTGGTGACTCTTCGGGCAAGGGGATAGCGGCGGCCCTGATGGCGACCGTAGCGCTGTCGGCGCTGCGAGCCGAGCGAGGCATGGGGGCAGGACCGACCCGGGTCATAGAACGCGCTAATCGAGCTCTGCTGGACGCGACCGACGCTGATTCGTTCACGACTGCGATCTATTCGACGCTCGATCTGACGAACGGCGAGGTGAGGTGGCTCAACATGGGCCACCCGGCCCCCTTCTTACTGCGCGGCTCCGCCACTCGGTCAGATCCGGCGGGTGGGTTCTTCCTGGAGGGCCCCCGCAACCGGGCGCTCGGCTGGTTCGAGGAACCGGGTCTCGTTCCCGCCGTCACTCGGCTCGAGGCGGGCGACCGGTTGATCCTCTACACCGACGGGTTTTTGGAAGCGAAGTCGCCCGAGGGAGAGGTCTTCGGCGAGCATCGATTTGCCGATTCGGCCCTCACGATCGCAGCCGCCGGGAACGAAGATCTCCCTGGTGAGCTGGTCAGGGCGGTCGAGACATTCGCAGCCGGTAAGCTCGATGATGACCTCACGATGCTCGTGATCGAATTCCTCGGGACGGGCCGGCGAGCCGTGCACACGACACCAGGAGACGAGCGGTGGCACAGCAAAAGATAGATATCGAGGTACAGGACACGGGGAGCTACACCGTTCTTCGGCCCACGGGTGATCTCGACGTCTACACCGTGGGCTCGCTGAGGGATGCCCTCGGAAGGATGGTCGACGACGACTCCCCAAAAGTGGTCGTAGACCTCGATCAGGTTCCGTTCATGGATTCTTCGGGTCTAGGAGCCCTGATGGGCGGTGTCCGTCGTTTGCGGGAATCGGGCGGTGACCTTGCCATCGCGTGCACTCGCGAGCAACACCTGAAGCTGTTCACGATCACGGGTTTCGGCGAGGGCGTTTCGATCGCGCCTACCGTCGAGGAAGCCGCTAAAGGGTTTCGGAGCTAGCTCGACTTCGGCTCTGCTTGTGGGCGCCTCTTGGGTCCCATGATCCCTGCGTACGCGAAGCCCCCCGCCGCTCCGATGCCTACGCAGATCGCCCCCGCCGCCAGGTAGTAACCGGCCGACAGGTTGAAGAGGGCTTTTGCGTGCTTGTGCTGGCCTGCGACGACCGGGCGCGCCGACGCGGCCACGCCCACCCAGACGATGAGCACGCCCAGCGCGCAAGCGCAGAGTGCGCGTTTCATTCCTGTTCGTCGTCGTCGCGCGAGCGGGCCCTCAGGATCGTGCCGACAACGAGCATCGTGAGCACGGAAACGAAAGCTGAAGTAACCGAAACCAGGATAAGTTGGGACGACGTCATGAACTCTCCTTGCTTGCGCCGCGCACGGGGATCCCGATTCCGTAGCCGATACTCCCATATCGCTCCATGACGTTTCAGGATGAGTTCCGATCGATCGCATTCGACCTTGCGCGCTTCACCGCATTCAGCGCTCACGCGATGATCTTCGGGCTGGTGGCGATCATCCTGCTCGTCCTTCGGCCGTCGTTCGTCGACAACGAGCCGGGCCCATGGAGTGCCGGCCGCCGACGCGTCGCGCGCCGTCTCGAGGGCATCGTCACGACTTCTTTGGCGGCGTCGTTCGTCGCGACGGTGGTTGCGTTCTTGTTGCAGGCGACCCTGATATCGACCGTCGAGCACGTTCCCGTCGGATCGAACTCGTTCTCGGCCGTCCTCGATACGTCCTTCGGGCGGTGGTACGCCTTGCGGATCCCGCTCCTTCTGGCCCTGTTCGTGATGTTGCTCGGCCGGGTGCGGCTGCTGGCGCTGGCCGGCGGCGAGGACAAACAACAGCCGGCGCCATGGTGGTGGGCAACCTGGGGAGGCGTTGGGCTGGCGCTGCTGGCGACGACGACGTTCTCCGGACATGCCTCGACTGCCTCTCCCCGCCTCTTAGCGATCGCGAACGATCTGATTCACCTTGCGGCGGGATCGATCTGGTTCGCAGGTGTCGTCGTGCTGGCCGTGATCCTTCCGGACGCGTGGTTGGGGAAGCCGACAGAAGAGCGCGCCCGGCTCCTTGGACCTGCGGTACTTAGGTTCTCCCACGTAGCACTGATCGCGATCTCTATCGTTGCCGTGACCGGGACGATCAACTCACTGCTTGAGGTTGCGCACCCCGGCGACCTTCTTCACAGCGCCTACGGGCGAACCCTTTTGATAAAGATCGGATTGTTTCTCCTCATCTTGTTACTGGGTGGGATCAACCATTTCTTCCTGCGCGAACGATTGCGCAGTTCCACGGAGGGGGAACCGGCTCGCGCTCAGAGGCTTTTCAGACGAACGATCGCGATCGAGCTCTTGATCGCCATCGGGATCATGGTTGCGAGTGGAGTTCTGACGGGACAGGCTCGAACGAGAGAGACGCCGAGCCCGGTCGAGCAGCAGTCGTCTACCGCAACCGGGTAGTCGAGCGTTTAAGCGCTGAGTCTTAGAACGAGTCCGCCGAGTCCGCCGAGAGCACCCGCGAGACCGAGCGCGACCAGAGCCATCGTGCCATCGGGTCGAAGGTCGAATGCGGACAGGGCCCCACTTGCAGAAGGAGGTGGCTGATTCTTCTTCCCACCCATCTTCATCCCGCCCATGCCGTGCATCCCCGTCATCGAGTGATGGGAATGACTCGATCCGCTCGACATCGTCATGTTGTTCATCTGCATGGAGCCGCCGGACATTGCATGGTTCGTCATCGTCATGTCCATCGAGTGCCCCGGCTTCGAGCCGTGCATCGAACCCATGCCCATGTGGTCTCCGCCTCCATTGTGACCACCGTGGCCCATGCCGCCCATGCCGCCCATGTTCATCTTCATGCCGCAAGGCATGCCACTCGTCACCGTGAACGTGAATCCGTTGGTCGTTGCTCCGGTAAGACCTTGAGGACCCACCGCGGTGTAGAGAACGATGTACTTGCCGGAAGGCTGCTTGCGCAGTGGGACGGAGATCTGATTGACGGTGATCTGCGCGCCGCCGGTGTCGACGCGCGCTCCGCAGTTATCGATCACCCGAAGCTTGGAGCTCGAGTCGAGAGGTTGCGAGAACGTGACGGAGACATTCGAGGGCGCGCTCTGCACGCTGGATCCCGCTTGCGGATCGGACGTGATGTACATCGGCGCCTGCGGAGTCGCATGACGATGATGAGCATGAGCCATAGCCGGCGCCATCCCCATGCATGCACTGATGCCGGGGATCCCGATCGCGACGGCAAGCATCAAGGCTCTGCGACGAGCCGCGCCCCGAGGACGCTCCATAGCGCTCATATAGGGAAGGTTCGACACCTGGTGAGGCCCTCCTGCGGGGTGCTCGGTCTGCTGGATCCAACGGTCACCCTAGTTCTACGAGAGACAACAGAGGAAGGCTCTAGTCCAGGAGTAGTCCCGCGACCACCCGATAAGGCCATGGGACTAGTGGCCCAAGCACCACGCGAAAAACCCCTACTACGTGCTATCGGTTTCTGGGCCCCGTCCACCTATCGTGTGAGAGGTGCAGAGGTCTATAGAGCTAAAGCAAACGGCTCCCCTGATTCCGGCGCCCGATCAGGATTGGCGGGCCCTCGGACTCTGTGCCGGTGCCGACGCCGACCTGTGGTTCTCGGTCGGAGCGTTCGAGCACAAGCAAGCCAAGATGATCTGCCGTCGATGCCCGGTCAGGCGTCAATGTCTTACCTACGCCATGGATGAGCCGGTAGACCACGGCATCTGGGGTGGCATGACCGAAAGAGAGCGCAGGCGCCACCGGCGGACCGCACCCGGCGGGGACTGGCGCTCGGCCCTCGCCTGATCCCAGCTAGCCCTGTAGCTGGAGCTCCAGGATCACGCACTGCTCGCGCCACCGGCGCGCGGTGTCTTCCGGGAGGCCCGGGATATTGAGCCGTTTCTCGGCGACTTTCTCGGCGATCGGCTCCCAGCCTGGATCGATGGGATCGACCACCCGGACCCGTGCAGGGATCTCGCCGACGCGAGCGTTCTTGCCCTTCCACCTGAAGATGACGTCCACGCTCTTCAGTTGTGCAGCTCCGGGGATCAGCTGCTGCCTTTCACCCGAGAGGACATAGAGGAGGGCGGCCTTCTGGTCGTACACGTACCACACCGGCATCGTGTGCTCGACGTCGTCATCGTCATGCCAACGCAGCCAGACGATCGTCGACTTCTTGAGCGATTCCTGAACGATCGGGCTTTGTAGCGAGCCGCTGCCGGTTTCGACCTCGGTCCACTCCAGATCGCCGTCGACGTCGTACGCGACGTCGGCCCACGTGAGGTCCGTTGCGGTCAGCACGTGCCACGTCGAGAGGTCGAAGAAGCCCTTGATCGCCTCCTGAGGTGTCTCGTAATCGGCGTAGTAAGCAAGTTGGATGTCGCCGTCGGGCCGCTCCTGGAAGCAGAAGACCCAGTTCCGGAACTCGGGCGAGAGGTAGCACTCGGCCCAGTGGACCTTCGGCTCGGCAACCTCGAGGTGAAGCCCGATCGAACGACCGGGGATGCTCGCTTCGAAAGGGGTCCAGTAAGCCTGAATGACTCTCCGCACCGAATCTTCTTGTGTAACTCGAAGCGTGCCTTTCGCCGAGCCGGCTGCACCCCGTTTGATGCCGTGTTGCGCAAGAGCGCGAGCTACCCCGCCGAGTATCGGTTGAAGCGGGGTGTGTTGGGCCGTTTGCGGAAGCACTACGAGAACGGGGACGCGTCGAAGGCGCTCCGAAGCATGAAGAACGCAGCGGGAGCGAACGTCGCAACGACCAGGACGAATTCGACATACGCGAAAGCTCGCTGCTTGAGTGCCAGGTTCGGCCAGAAGTCGAACAGGATGATTCTCAACCCGTTGAAGGCGTGGAAGATCACGGCCCCCACGAGCGCGACTTCGATGGGCTTGAACCACCATTGCTTGTAGAGCGAGATCGTCTCGTTGTAGAGGTGTGGCCCGAACCCGATCGAGAACGTGTCGACGATGTGTCCGAACAAGAATGCGATCACAAGGATCCCCGTGATCCGGTGAGCGGCCCACGTCCACTGACCGACGCCACCTTTGTAGGCGGGTCCCTTCTTGGATGTCTTCAGCCTGAATAGGTCGACGAGGATCCACAGGACTACCAGCCCCGAACCGATCGTGAGGATGCCGACGAGGGCCTCGATGCCCCGAGCTGCGACGATCATCGTTCCGTCATCCTATCCAAGCCTCAGCCGACCTCTATGAAGCAAGACTTACGGCCCAAGTGGATGATTGCGTCTATCGGTTGATCCTTGACCACGATCACTTGGATCGAGCATTTGCTGACTACCTTCCCCGGCGTCGCGCAGCTTTGTGGACACGCGTGCTGGGTCGCGATGATGTTGTACGGCCCCGGCTCCAAGGTCCCCGACCGCAGCGTCATCGGGGACGGGCTGGGTGTCCCGATGATGGGAGCCAGAGTGTTCTGGTAGATCACCTTTCCGTGAAGCTTCGCCACTACCTCGGATTCCTCCTCGGCGGGCACGCCCTTTCCGAACCTTTGTTCAAAGGTCAACGTGGAGGGAGGGGTCGGGGTAGAGCCGGGACTGGTCTGGTCGGCCGGGATCCTGCACGAGGCCATCGTCACCAAGACGAGCACACAGGCGGCGAGGCAGGCAGGCCGTCTCACGCTCTAACCGATCGTTTCGATCCGGCAGCCGTGCTGCTGGCTGACATGGATCACCGCGGTGACACGCTCTTGTTCGGCGACCGTGACGTTCTTGTGGCAATGGAAGATCGCTTGGCCTCCGCAGACTCCACCGTTACACCCGACGACATCGACTTTCATCTGGAAGATGCCGGGCTGAACCTTGCCGGTGCTGAGAGAAGCCGGCGACGGGGTGGGCTCTCCCTGAGGAGGCGTAAGCGTTCCCTGCAGAGCGAGAGCACCGTTGGTGGTGACGACGAACTTGGAGGCAAATCCCGTGGGTGTCCCCGGATCGAATACCTGGGTGACCGTCAGCAACGAGATAGCAGGTGTCGCTACCCCTCCGTTCTTGCCCTTGTCGGCCGGCAGGTGGCATCCCGTGAATGCCACGAGCGCGATCGCACTAATGAATGCCGCCGTCGCCTTGAACATTTGGCGCATCTTACGGTGCGAAGGTCCGGCGACTCACGCCGCGAAGAGCTGCTGGGCGATCTCGGCGAGTCCGGCGAAATCGACTGCCTCCTGCTCCAGATAGGGGACCCGCACCCAGCGGTGGCGAGGGATCTTCCGCGCAAGTGAAGCGAGGTTCTCTTCCTCGAGCCGAACGACCCTCATGAACGACTCTTCATTGTCGAGAAGCTTGGCCAGGAGCCGCGCGTCTTCTCCACCCTTCTCGAGGCGGGTCAGTTGCCGCGGCTTGGCATCGATCCCGTCGCCGATCTTGGGGTGGACACGATTCACGACCAGTGCACCGAACGGCAGGCCCGACTCGTTCAACCGGGCCGCAAAGTAAGTAGCTTCCTTCACCGCATCTTCGGCGGGGGATGTCACTACGACGAAGGATGTCGCGTCCGATTGCAGCAGTGTCGCAACATCGTGTGCGCGCTGCTTCATGCCCTCGTACATGCCCTCCAGATTGGCGAAGAACTCGGCTGTGTCTTCCAGGACATCGCTTCCCACGATGCGCTTGAGGATGCGTAGGAACGTGCTCGCGGCGACGTTGGCGACGCGCATGATGCCGCCGCCGGCTTTCATGTATGGGAGCAGGAACCAACGGAGCACGCGGCTGTCGAAGAAGTCGGTCATCCGCCGCGGCGCATCGAGGAAGTCCAACGCGTTGCGCGTCGGAGGGG
>JAXDJM010000239.1:0-4407 GCA_034665605.1 Actinomycetota bacterium
CGTTGTCGAGGTGGATCGGGTTGTGATCCCCCGACGCTTCCGCATACCGATGCGTCTGATCGTCGTCGACCTTCGTCGTTTCCTCGTACACGATCTCGCGCTCGGGCTCCGGCGTTGCCGCCTTCGACCGGCCCCCAGACCCCGACCCACGGATGAACATCGTGCCGCGCACTTCTGCGACGACGTCGCCGTCTTGATTCGTCTCGGTTGACTTGACCGTGAATGTCTCGCCGGTCTCCTTCTGCTCTATGGACTCGAGCACCGTCTGGATCGACAGCTTGTCGCCCGGACGCAGAGGCTTGAGCAAGACATGCTCCTCGGAGCCGTGCACGAGTCGCAATAGATCGGCCCCCAGTTCGGGGTCCATCCCGGCCGCCATGAACGCTCCGAACGCCGGTACCACCGGGAACACCGGCGGAGCAACGGTGTCGGTGCCACCCAGGTAGCGGTCGTTCTCGTCGTTCGTCGCACGTGCGTACTTCTCGATCGCGTCGGCAGTGACCTCATAGGTCTGCGTTCCGAGATCCTTGCCGATGAGGTCTTTGTTGAGCGGCATCGTCAAACTCCTTCGCGCGAGGGGATCAGGATTCTTGCAAGTGGATGTCGGCTTCGCCTTGGATCGCGATCTCTTCGTCCGCCAGGTCGAGGCCCTCGGGGCCTTTGCCCCGCCGGAGTGCGACTAACGAGCACTTGACGAGCGTTCCTTCGATCTCATCGACCCGGCCCTGGCACACGATCTCGTCGCCGGGCCACACGCGTGTCGTGAACCGCACCTTGAAGCGACGAAGGTGTTGCGGTCCGCCGGCCCAGTGCGACACGGCCGTGGCGAGATATCCGGCGGGCAACATGCCCATGGCGAACACCGACGGAGCTCCGGTCGCTTGCGCGTAGCCCTCGTCGATGTGGACGGGGTTGAAATCGCCCGACGCTCCCGCGTAGCGAACGATGTCGGCACGGCTGATCGGTCCGAACACGATCTCTTCGAACTCCATCCCGGTCGACGTCCCCTCGACCGTCAAGCGGTGAGGAAACAGCTCGCCCGTATCGATCCGCTGCTGGCTCACGATCTGCCTCCCGGGTCCTTGGCGGTCTGGATGAGCGTGTAGTAAGCGCGCAGCACCTCGTCGCCGCCCTGGTCCGTGTAGACCGACTCGTAAGTCACGAAGCGCATCGACCCACCGCGCTTCCCTTCCTTCGTGAAGTCTTTGGAGATACGCATAGTGCCCTTCAACACCTCGCCGGCAACCGGAAGCCGGTTGTAGATGAACTCCTGCTCGCCGTGCAACACGCGCGCGTAATCGAGGTTCGCTCCGAGCCGCGCCTCGCGCTCTTCGCGCGGAACGGCCCAGATCTGCGTGACCGCGAACGTCGGCGGAGCGATGATGTCGGGGATCCCTTGCTCGAGCGCGACCTGCGGGTCGTAGAACAACGGATTGCTCTCCCCTACCGCGGTGGCGAACTCCTTGACCTTGCCGCGCTCGACGGGGAGCTCGAACGTGATCTCTTGTTCAGCCAAGCTGCACACCCTCGCCCCCGGCGGCCTTCGCCATCATCGGCATCATGCCCGCCGGAGCGACACCGTTCGGGAACGCTTCCTTCAACTTCGCGGCGAGCTCATCAGGCTCCCACTTCCCGTCTTTCTGTATCACCGTGCCCACGTCCCACGGCTTCAGCACGTTGATCACGCCGCCGTAAACGAAGAAGCACTGACCGGTGATGTCCTGCGCCTGGTCCGATGCAAGCGCGACGACCACCGGCGAGATGTTGTCGGGGTCGAGCGGATCGAACTCGCCTTCCTTCGGTTGGGGCATGTCGCCGAACGTCTGCTCGGTCATCCGCGTGCGAGCATTCGGTGCAAGACAGTTAACCGTCACGCCGTAGCGAATCAACTCTTGGGCCGCGATGATCGTGAATGCCGCGATACCGGCCTTCGCCGCGCCGTAGTTCGCCTGGCCGATGTTGCCGAACACACCCGACGGACTCGACGTGTTGATCACGCGACCGTTGATGGGATTGCCCTCTTTGGACTGCACGCGCCAGTACGCAGCCGCGTGACGGGTCGGCGCGAAGTGACCCTTTAGGTGCACGGCGATGACCGCGTCCCACTCGTCTTCTGACAGGTTGACGAGCATGCGGTCGCGCAAGATCCCGGCGTTGTTCACCAAGATGTCGAGCCGACCGAAGTCCCCGATCGCTTGCTTGACGAGGTTCTCGGCCCCCTGGAAGTCGGCGACGTTGTCGTAGTTCGCACTGGCGTCGCCGCCTTGGGCCTTGATCTCGTCGGCAACCGACTGTGCGGGCGTCTTGTCCGAGCCCTCGCCCGCAGTCGATCCACCGAGGTCGTTGACGACCACCTTCGCCCCGGCGTCGGCAAGAGCCAGCGCATGTCCGCGCCCGATCCCACGGCCCGCGCCGGTGACTATCGCTACCTTTCCATCAAGAGATGGCATGGGTCCCTCCTTGAGCTCTGAGTCGCTTCGGCCCATGAGGTGCCGAGCGGAGGGTCCCTAATCTATTCGGTCACGACTTCGATCCGAACTTGATCGTTTTCACCACCTGGTAGGCGTTCTTATAGAAGGAGCCGTAACCCTGCTTGGGGCCTTCGATCGAGATCACCAGGGAGCGCCCGTGCACGGTGACGAACCAGAACGTGTTTACCGGCTTAGTCGAGGCGGCCCAGGATCTTGCGGCTGATGACGACCCTTTGGATCTGGCCGGTGCCCTCGAAGATGTCGTAGACCTTGATGTCCCGGAACCACTTCTCGACCAGGTGCTCCTTCGAGTAGCCCTCGGGACCCATGATCTGAATCGCACCGATGCACGCGCGCAGCGCAGCCGGCGGCGCGTAAGCCTTGGCCATCGACGCTTCCTTCGAGTTCGGGATCTTGTTGTCGGCCATCCACGCGGCCTTCCACACGAGCCCTCGCGACGCCTCGAGCTCGCGCTTCATCGTGGCGAGTTTCTGCTCGATCGCAGCACGCCGCGCGAAGTTCGAGGTCATCGGAAGCTCCGCGGCCACCCAGTCGCGGGCGTATTCGTAAGACGCGCGCCCGATGCCGAGCGCCATCGCCGCAACCGAGGGCCGCGACGAGTCGAACGCCTTCATCGTTCCCTTGAACCCCGAACCTTTCGGCTCGAGCGCCGACTCGCCGCCCAGAATGTGATCGAACGGAACGCGGCAGTCGTCCAGGACGAGCTCAGCGGTCTCCGACGCAGTTAGTCCCATCTTCTTCTCGATCTTTCCGACCTTGAGGCCCGGCGTGCCTTTCGGGATGACGAAGAACTTCTGGCCCTCGCGACCCAGCGACTTGTCGACGGTCGCGTTGACGACGACGATCTCGGCGCGCGCTCCGTTGGTGCAGTAGATCTTGGTGCCGTTGAGGATCCACTCATCGCCGTCTCGCACCGCCGTCGTCTGGACGTTCGAGACGTCCGAGCCCGCTTGCGGTTCGGTTACCGCCAGCGCGCCGAAGCGCGGCTCGTCGGAATCGACGTTGAAGATGTCGTCGAGGAATCGTTTCTTCTGCTCTTCGGTGCCGGTCCCGATGATCGACGGCGCGGCAAGACCGGGGCCGGGGATGTTCAAAAGAACGGCGGGGTCGCCCCACGCGAGCTCTTCGGAGCCGACCACGGCCGTCATCGACCCGATCGATTTCTTGTTCTCGCCGTTACCGGAGCGTTCTTCCGGCATCACCGACGCGCGGTTCCCGGTGAGCGCGGCCAGTTGCTTGATCGTCTCGATCGGAAGCTTGCCCTTCTCGTCTGCCTCGCGCGCCAGTGGCCGAAGCTGCTGCTCCGCGAACACGTGGACGAACTCCTTTATCGCGGCAACGGTGGGATCCAGCTCGAAATCGATCATCCGACTGCGCCCATCACGCTGCGCGACACCATGACGTCGCCTGCCAGCTCGGGAGAGTCGAACACCGACAGAGTCACCGCATCGCGGAACCACATCTCGACAGGATGGTCGCGGATGTAACCGTGTCCGCCCAACACCTGCACGCCGTCGTCACCGCATCTGATCGCCGTTGCGAGCGTTTGCCCCACTGCTTCGGCAACGTCCGAAAGCGTCGCGGTCCCGTTGTCGAGCTTCCACGCGGCCCTCCACAGCTGGACGCGTGCGGCGTCGACTTCGATCGCCATGTCCGCGATCTTGAAAGAGATCGCCTGGAACGCGCCGATCGGTCTGCCGAACGCTTCGCGCTCGGTCGCGTACTGCGACGCGTACTCGAGCGATGCACGCGCGCATCCAAGTGCGATCGCACCGGTCGCAAGCTTGGCCCACAAGACCGCGCGGTCCAGGTCCGGCCCGGAGGCCAGCGCCTCGCCGGCGCCGTCGAATCTGACGACCGCGGTCGCCGCGGCCTCCAACCCCATCTTGTCTTCTGGTTTGACGACCTCGTATGC
>JAXDJM010000240.1:0-9681 GCA_034665605.1 Actinomycetota bacterium
GCGTGGCGACCCGCGACGTAGATCGGCGGTTTGCCCGGGAGGTCCTTAGTCCGGTCTCCTACGCAGGACCAACCACCCGGCAACGCCCATCGCGAACGCGCCGGCGAGCTCGATCAGTACTACCGCCCACGAGAACGGTGTGATCCCCGGGGCCTGGTGGCCGATGAACGGATCGCTGAGAGCGCTCCAATGCGGAAACAAGTGAGCAGACGCAACTCCGATCGCTTCGGCAAATCCGAACGCGGTGGCGAAGAGTGGCGCTAGGCGGTGACGAGCCACGATCATGATCACCACGATGATGCCGATCGTCGTCGAGATGATGCCCGCCCAGAAAACCTCGGGCGTGATGACATCGGTTCCACGTCTGACGTGGTCGGCGGTATGTGCAATCAGCCCCACCAGATAGACGGCTGCTCCGACCTGCAAAGCGCGGTTCGCGCCGTCGGCTCGCTTGAGTGTTAGCCCCGTGCGGTCGATTGCTGTTTCTGCCACGATTGGAACTCTAGATGGTCACGGCCTTTTCGGGCTTTGGCTCCTGCCTGGTTTCGAGTTGTTGCAGACTTTTTTTGGAGGATAGATGGGTCGAGGCGAAAGTCCGATCGACGAGTATCTGGCCAACGTGCCCGACGATATGCGAGGCGCGCTCAAAGACCTCAGAGCCACGATCACCGCAGCGAGTCCCGACGCTACCGAGGTAATCAGTTATCAGATGCCGGCATTCAAATACAAAGGCCGGTCGCTGGTGGGCTTTGCCGCCTTCAAGAAGCATTGCAGCTTCTTTCCGATGAGCGCCAAGGTCCTTGACGTCTTCGCCGCAGAGTTGAGTTCGTTCAGAACGTCGAAAGGGACATTGCAGTTCACCCCAGACGGACCGATCCCGGCCCCCGTTGTGAGGAAGATCGTGAAGGCGCGTATGCAGGAGATCGATGCTCGAACCAAGAGCGCACGGTGATGTCGGAGGTTTCGGTTCGGGTGGCTCGTGAGAATGAGATCGAGCAGATCCGGTCGATCCTTGCCGCCGCTTACGGCCAGTACGAGTCGGCCTTCCCGCAGGAGAACTGGATCCGCTACCAGGAAGACATCTTGGACATCGAGTCTCGCGCTGAGATATCGACGCTGCTTGTCGCCGAGCGCGATGGAGCGATCGTCGGATGCGTGAGCTACTACCCACCGGGAGCCGAAACTTCCTATCCATCGGAGACGTATTCCGAGCAGTGGCCCCCGGATCACGCGGCCATCCGTCTGCTCGCGGTGGATCCGACCGCACGTCATGGCGGCATCGGTCGGGTCCTGACCGATGCTTGCATCGAGCGTGCGCGTGCCGATGGTGCCGTTGCCGTGGGGCTCCATACGACCCAAGAGATGGCCGTCGCGCGAGCGATGTACGAGCGGATGGGCTTCGAGCGCACTCCGCGATACGACTTTCAGCCGAGCCCGGTCATCTTCGTCGAGGCATACGCGCTGAAGTTATGAGTCGACGGCGGGTGATTCAGAAAGCGGTATCGGCTGCCTCACGGCGGAATCCTTCGAGCTCGCCGCGTTGACGCTCTGCTCGTTCGATCAACTTCTCCAGATCGACAAGCCTGAGGGCCGGATATCGGTCGTGCACCCGATGCAGGCTTCGCCACAGCGACAGTTTGCCTTCGACGCCCAGGCTCAGCCCCTCTAACTCCACCACCCGGCTGAGATCCGAGTAGCCGGTGAGTTGTCCGTTCAGTTTCAGCCGGCCGGCCTTCTCGAAGAGCCACGCTCCCGCGCCCTTAACGGCGCTCTTCTTGATGTCGAGGTCGTCCATGATGCTTTCGAGGGCCGCGCGATCCTCGTTTATCTCCTCCTGAAGCCGCGCAAGAAACGTCCCGAGCGGTGTCCCCTCGTTGTTGCCCGCCGCTCGCTTGGCGAGCTCGCCTCCCGCGATCGCGCCTGCGAGATGGTCGTTCATGTAGATAGAAAGGAGCTTGTCGCTCATCCCCTCGGTCACGAGCCCCTCCTTAAAGCGTGGGAAGTCGGTAACGTTAGACGATGCGGCGGACGGTTCGGGCCCCTCGGAAGCGGTCGGTAACAACAGTTATCGCGGCGCTCGTTTTGAGTTGTGTCGCGGGGCTCGTGCATCTGGTTCCGTCGTGGGCCGCGGGTTACACCCGAGGAGTTGACGTCTCTCACTATCAAGGGACGATCGACTGGAAAAAGGTAGCGGCCAACGGGCACCTGTTCGCCTACCAGAAGGCGACCGAAGGAACGACCTTCACCGATCCGACATACGCATCGAATCGGAAGCATGCCGCGGCCAATGGGGTGCTGTTCGGCGCTTACCACTTCGCTCGCCCGGAAGGGTCGACGGCTGGCGCCGCGCGAGCCGATGCCGTACAGGAAGCCGACTACTTCGTTCAGGTCGCAGCGCCGGCCGCCGGAGACCTCGTTCCTGCATTGGATCTCGAGGGAAGTCAGGCGATGCCGACGAAGAGGTTGATCAAGTGGGTAGATGCGTGGCTGAACGAAGTCCGCACCAGGATCGGCGCCAGTCCCGTCATCTACACATCCCCATACTTCTGGAGCTCAAAGTTCGGGGACACGACGCACTTCGCCGACGAGGGTTACAAGCTCTGGCTCGCGCGTTGGACCAGCGCAGCATCCCCCGGTGTTCCTGCCCAGAACTGGGGTGGCAACGGTTGGACGTTCTGGCAATGGACGGACTGTGCCAAGGTCCCCGGGATCCAGGGATGCGTTGACGAAGATAGGTATCGCGGCTCCGACTTCACTTCGGTGACGATCCCCGGCGCGATCCCGACCCCGACCCCGACGCCGACCGTGACGTACGTCCGTCCGACGAACACTTCTCCACCAACCATCTCCGGCGATGCGACGGTCGGTTCCACCCTGACGGCGACCAATGGGACGTGGGAGGGGAGCGAACCCCTCGCGTACGCGTACGGCTGGTTCCGGTGCGATTCCGCGGGGGCCGGTTGTACCGGGATCGCCGATGGAACGGGTCCCACCTATCAACTCACCCCGGACGACTTCGGCCACACGATGGAGGTCGTCGTCACGGCTACGAACGGGGGCGGATCGAGCTCCGCGACATCTGCTCCCACGAGCACGGTTTCCGACTCGACTCCGCCGGCACAACCCTCAGTGTCTTCTCTCGCCAGAGTGACTACTTCGAGCGACGTGGAGCTCGCGTGGACCGACGTCGATGAGGGCGCCCGGACCTTCGATGTTCGGGAACGTGTTGCCGACTTCAACTCAGGCTTCGGGTCCTTTTCCGATGTTGTGACGGAGACGTCCTCGAGCAGCTCGACGTTTGCCGTCGCCCCGGGTCACACGTACTGCTTCTCAGCGCGAGCGCACGATGAGGCTGACAACGCGTCGGATTGGTCATCGGAAAGCTGCACGACAACTCCGGTAGACGATCGCAACTTGACGTCGTCGACTGGTTGGTTGCGGTTACGCAGCTCTGCTTCGTACTTGGGCACCTACTCGGCCGCGAAGCAGCGAGGAGCGAAGCTGTCCCTGAAGGGTATCCGGGCAACGCGTCTTGCCCTCGTTGCACAACGGTGTTCTGGGTGTGGTCGCGTGCGGATATATCTCGGTGGAAAAGTCCTTAAGGACATCCGACTAGATGCTGCAACGAAAAAGAACAGAGCAATCATCCCGATAATCGGCTTCGATTCGGTCACCCGAGGCAAGGTCACCATCGAGATCCGTTCCTCCGGGCGCCCCGTGCGGATCGACGGCCTTGCGGTTCAGGGAGGTTGAGGCAGAACAAGCCAGGGTAGACCGCCTAGACATGGCGAGGGGACGGCGGCTGCCCACGGCTTTGATCGGGATCGGGCTCATGTTGCTGGTTTCGTGTCAGGCCCCCGCCCGGACCTACCCACCTTTCGAAGCAGACGCCGTCGCGACGGCCCAGCAAGCGAAGTCCGCGGTTGAAACCGCACTGCTGGCGGCGACGACGGCAGCAAAAGGAAACGCGTTCGGCAACTATCTGTCACCGACGCTGGGTGACGCTGAAGACACTGCCGGCGCGGTACAGGGGAGCTTCGATCTCGAACAGCCGCCGGACCGAGCTGCCGACCAGCTGCGGGCCCAACTGGATCAGATCCTGTCTCAGGCAAACACCGTTCTCATGCAGCTGCGCATCCATGCCCGCCGCGGTGAGCTCGATCGCCTCGCTGAGATCGCGCAACCACTTACGAAGGTGTCTTCGGACCTCGATTCGTTCATTAAGGCGCACCAGTGAAGAAGATGTTCCAGATAGCTCTGGGCGTCCTCACGGCGATCGGCGGTTTCGTCGACATCGGGGATCTGGTGGCCAACGCAGAAACTGGGTCTCGCTTTCGGATGGCGCTCGCATGGGTGGTGCCGATCGGCGTCTTGGGGATCATCCTTTACGCAGAGATGGCAGGTCGCGTCGCAGCTCTATCGAAGCGTCCCGTCTTCGATCTGATACGTGAACGGCTCGGGGCACGCATGGCACTTGCGAACCTCTGTGCGTCCTTCTTCATCAACTTCTTGACGCTTGCGGCCGAGATCGCGGGTGTCGCGCTCGCCCTCGAGCTTGCTACGAGCGTCAACTACCTGTTGTGGATCCCGCTTGTCGCGTTCCTGGTCTGGTTCGTGATCTGGCGGATGCGGTACTCGGTCATGGAGAACGTATTCGGGATGCTGGGTCTCTTATTGATCACATTCGCAATCGCACTGTGGCGCTTCGGACCGGACTGGGGGGCCCTGCTCCACGACGCAAGCCACCCGGTGGTCCCGTACGGAGAGGGACACGCGACCTACTTCTACTTCGCCATCGCGTTGTTCGGCGCGGCGATGACGCCCTATGAGGTCTTCTTCTTCTCCTCGGGCGCTATCGAGGAGCATTGGGGGAAAGCGGATCTGAAGATCGAGCGCGCGAACGTTCTCATCGGGTTTCCTCTGGGAGGGATCCTGTCGCTCACGATCATGGCGCTGGCAACACTCGTGCTCTTTCCGCGCGGGATCCAGGTGGACACCCTCAGTCAGGTCGCTCTGCCGGTCGCCTTGATACTGGGAAAGCTCGGGCTCGCTCTGTTACTTGTCGGGATCTTCGCCGCCACATTCGGCGCCGCACTCGAGACGGGTTTGTCCTCGGGATACACCGTCGCCCAGTACTTCGGATGGCCGTGGGGCAAGTTCGAGAAGCCCAAGGATGCTCCGGCTTTCCATCTCGTGATGCTGGTATCCATCGTTTTAGGTGCTCTTCTGGTCCTAACGAAGGTGGACCCGATAAAAGTCACCGAGTATTCGATCGTGTTGTCGGCAGCGGCCTTGCCGCTGACGTACTTCCCGATACTCATCATCGCCAACGACCCGACTTACGTGGGAGACAAAGTCAACTCGCGGTTCGTGAACTTCTTAGCAACGATCTATCTGTTCATCCTGCTCGTCGTGTCCATCGCTACCATCCCGTTGATGATCATCACGAAGGGGGGGAGCTGATGGCCGGCCGGAAAGTTGACCTCGCACTCAACCTCCTCGATTGTCAGATGGTCGACATGAATGGTGAGCCGTGCGGGAACGTCGACGACGTCGAGCTCGAGTGGTCCTTGGACGGTGGTCCGCCGATCGTCTCGGCTCTGTTGTCCGGCCCGGGAGCCCTCGGCCCCCGTCTAAGCGGTTACCTCGGTAGGTCTATCGCTGCGGTGCACGCTCGACTTGTACACGGCGCGGCGGAACCCGCGCGCGTGTCGATGGGTACGGTCGGTCGCATCACACACCAAGTCGAGCTTGTTGTGGCCGCGCAAGATCTCGAAACTTGGGCGTTCCAACAGTGGGTTCTCGACAACGTCATCGGCAAGATCCCTGGGTCCGGTCATGCGCCTGAGTGACCTTCTGAACGCCGAGGTCTTGGATGCCGACGACAACAAGATCGGCCGCGTTCATGAAGTACGGGCGGTCAAAGACGGTCCGATCCAGGGCGCTTTCGGAGCGGCGCTGCGCATCGACGGATTGATCGTCGGCAAGGGCAGCGTCGGAACGCGGCTGGGTCTCGATCGAACCGATGTGGGCCGGCCGCTTGCGCTTCGCTGGATATTCGGGGGCGTGACGGGCAAGATGCGGTACGTGCGGTGGGAGCAGATAGCCGCGATAACAGCCGATCGGATAATCCTCAAAGTTCAAGATCGAGACTTGTCGGAGCCGGAGAGGCTGTCCTCTCTCGAGCAGGTCGATACCCCGACCACATAGCCGGCTCTCAAACGGGCGCAGCCACCAAGGATGCGTCGGCGTTCTTCAGAAGAGCGTCGATCTCCTCGCGGTCCACCGGTCGTGAGAACAAGAATCCTTGCGCGAACTCGCATCCCATCGCGGCGAGCACCTCCGACTGGTTCTCGTGCTCGACCCCTTCGGCGACGACGCTGAGACCCAGAGCGTCACCGAGTTTGACGACCGCTCGGGCAAGAGCAGACTCTTCGGGGCCGCACGCAACGAAGTCGATGAACGACTTGTCGATCTTCAGGAGATCGATCGGGAAGTCGCGTAGGTAGCCGAGTGACGAATAACCGGTGCCGAAGTCATCGATCGCAAGCAAGATCCCCAGCTCCTTCACCTCCGCAAATCGCTGAGAAACGACCTCCGAACCCTTGATCAAGACGCTCTCGGTGATCTCGAGTACGAGACTGTTCGGCGCGAGCGGGAATTCGGCCAGAACTTCTTTGAGCTCTTCGATGAAGTTCGGGTGGCAGAACCGAGAAGCAGAGATGTTCACCGACATCCGCAACGGGTGCTCGGAGCTCGATCGAGCTTGCCAGCGAGCCGCATCGCTACACGCCTGGTGAAGAACCCAGTGGCCCAGTTGACCGATCAGGCCGGTTTCCTCGGCAAACGGGATGAACTCCGAAGGGGGGACGATCCCTCGCGTCGGGTGGCGCCACCGAACGAGAGCTTCGACGCCCTCGATCCCTTGGCCGTCCACGCGGACGATCGGCTGGTACTGCAAGAACAATTCTTTGTTGTCGATAGCGCGTTGAAGATCGACCTTGAGACCTAGGCGAGCAGAAAGCTCTTCTCTCATCACTGCATCGAAGATCTCGTAGCGACCCTTCGCCCGTTTCTTCGCGACGTACATCGCGATATCGGAGTCCCGTACCAATTCGTCGGCGTTCCTGACCCCGGAAGGTGACTCGATCACGATCCCGATGCTCGCAGTCACGGGCTGGGCCGCTGCGGAGAAAGCCTCGGCCCCCGTGAGCGCGGCCATGATCCTGTCGGCAACTCCGGTAGCGGCATCGATCGAGGAGATCTCCTCCAGGAGGATGGCGAACTCGTCGCCGCCCAGTCGAGCGATCGTGTCGGCCGGGCGGAGAACGCGGGTGAGCCGTCGTCCAACCTCAACAAGAAGGTTGTCGCCCGCCTTGTGCCCTCTCGTGTCGTTAACAGACTTGAAGTCATCGAGATCGACAAAGAGGACGGCGAGAGACTCCGACCCTCGTATCTGGCGAGCGCGTGCATGCTCGACCCTGTCGAGGAAAAGCGCCCTGTTCGGAAGGCCGGTCAGGGAATCGTGGAAGGCTTGATGTCTAACTTTCTCTTCGAGACGCTTCTTCTCGGTAACGTCCTGAAGCGTTCCGAAGAGTTTGGTTACCGTTCCGGCCGGATCGCATTCCGCTCGACCGACTGCGTGCGTGAGCCGGATCGAGCCGTCGGGACGAACGATCCGGACGTTCTCGTCGAAGTCTGCGGCGGTTGCGAGGGTCCCTCCGACGACCTTGCCGAAAGCGTCACGTTCGTCTTCGGCAACGAGCAGCATGAAACCGGCGTAAGACGGCGAGAAGGTCGCCGGATCGACTCCACAGATCTGGTAAAGCTCGTCGGACCAAGAGACGACGTCGGTGATCACGTTCCATTCCCAGCTTCCGACATGTGCGAGGGCTTGAGCGTCGGCGAGATCCTCGACGGCCTCCTCGAGAGCCATTCGCGTGGCCTGTTCGGCTTCCAGGCTGAGCTCGTTGAGCTTCCATGTCGTCAGAGCGGCGACGCTCTCGCCCGCGATGAACAGAGCGTGGATCGCCGCCCATTTCCACGGGTTGGCCTGAGCGTCCGCGTGGTTGTACACGGACTTGCTGTCGATAACACCCATCACCCCGTGATGGATGAGGACGAATCCGATCGCCAACAGGAATGGCTGCCATGACTGATAGAGGGCGACGACCGCGACCATCACGAAGAAGTGGAAATGCATCTCGATCAGCCCGCCCGACAGGTGCACGAGGATCGCCGAGGACGCAACCAGACCGAAAGTTGCGAGGCACGCTCGCTCCTGGCGGGTAAACCCTTTTCGTGACGCCGCTACTGCGAAGAGGGCGACGATCGATGTTTCGACGCCCGGATGAACGAGGCCGTAGCCCGCGACAACACCAAAGATGTAGATGCCGACGACGTGGGCCCATAGAAGCCACTGGATGGCCCGATGACGCCGGTCCCAGGACTCCGCGCTTAGGGAATTGCCCGTGGGTAGGGCGTCCTTGAAGCGGCGGAACATGTATCCAACCGACACTGTGCCTTCCCCTTGCCTAAGCCCCCTCCCTTTGGTAACGGCATCTCAGGGTCGACCTTTAGGGGGGATGGGGCCTGGAAAGTCGGGCGCAGCTAGGGGGTGAAGGTGGCTTTGATCTTTCCGAATGTCGCGGCCGCCGGGGTGCCATCGCCACAGGGTCCGTCCTGGGTCCAGATGTCGACCCGCACGCCCTTTTCGAACGCTATCGGCGACGTGCTGGCGCCGCAGATCTCGGCGCTGGTGTCGAGAATGCCGTCGCCATCCAAGTCCTGACCGACCACGGCATCGGCCGGCAGGCCGGAGGCATCGGTGATGACGACGCTGATGAACCGCTCGCCCTTGTGCGGGCGAAACGAGACGCCGTTGTTGATCGAACCGTTGGCTTGGGGGCTGCCCGGGTCGGTGCTGATGACGATCGTGTTGTACTGGCCCGACACGGTTCTGCCGCCCTTGTGTGCAAAGGCAACGGCAGGTGTCGCCACCACGAGTACTGCAAGCGCAACTGAACCAAGTCTCTTCAACATTTCGGCCTCCTGAACGGTTGACAGGTCTTTTCTCCCTCGAACCCCCGGAGTCCTTGTCACATCTGTGACATCCGTGTGCCTGTGCCGAGGCTTCGAGCTATAAGTACGAATGCGCTCCCGTCGCGTAACAGGCCTTTCGGAAGCTCGGATCTCACGGCGTAGCATGGCCGCATGAAGCTCGAAGGCGTTCACCATGTCACCGCGATCACGGCCGATGCTCCGAACAACGTCGAGTTCTACGCGGGCGTGTTGAGCCTGCGGATGGTCAAGCGAACGGTCAACCAGGACGACCCCACCGTCTATCACCTCTTCTATGCCGACGAGCGAGGCAGCGCCGGATCCGACATCACGTTCTTCGAGTATCCGGGTGTGCCACGCGGCCGGGCGGGTGATGGGATGGTGCATCGCGTCGTCTTTCGCGTCGCGGGCAAAGACGCCCTCGACTTCTGGACGGCGCGCCTAGACCGGGAGGGGATCGTTCCCGAGCGATCCGATGGATCGATCGTTTTCCGCGATCCCGAAGGGCTCGAGCTCGAGTTCACCGTCGACACCACACAGGACGAACCGCTACGCGCGGAGTTCCCAGACGTACCGATGGAGTTCGCGATCCGCGGGTTCGAGGGCGTTCGAGCCTTCAGC
>JAXDJM010000241.1:0-8420 GCA_034665605.1 Actinomycetota bacterium
ATCAGCGACTTCGGGTCGGACGCTTTGAAACGTTCCTTCATCACACGTGCCCACAGACGGCGCGCAGCTCGGAACTTCGCGATCTCTTCGAAGAAGTTCATGTGACACGCGAAGAAGAACGAGAGCCGCGGCGCAAAGTCGTCTACATCGAGACCCGCATCGATCGCCGCCTGGACGTATGCGATGCCGTCGGCGATCGTGAACGCAACCTCCTGCACCGCCGTGCAGCCAGCCTCGCGCATGTGGTAGCCGGAGATTGAGATCGTGTTCCAGCGCGGAAGCCGCTCTTTGCAGTACGAAAAGAGGTCGGTGATGATCCGCATCGACGGCCTCGGCGGGTAGATGTAGGTCCCCCGTGCCGTGTACTCCTTCAGGATGTCGTTCTGGGTGGTCCCGGTGATCTGAGCAGGAGCGACCCCTTGCTCGACCGCCACGAGCTCGTAAAGGAGAAGCAAGATCGACGCAGTCGCGTTGATCGTCATCGAGGTGGACACCTCGGCCACAGGGATCTCGTTCAGCAAGACCTGCATGTCCGCGAGCGAATCGATGGCCACGCCGACCCTGCCCACCTCGGCCGCGGCTCGAGGGTGGTCCGAGTCCAACCCCATCTGGGTCGGGAGGTCGAACGCGACCGAAAGCCCGGTCTGCCCGGCCTTCAGCAGGTACCGGAACCGAGCGTTGGTCTCCTCTGCGGAGCCGAATCCGGCGTACTGACGCATCGTCCACAAGCGCCGGCGGTACATGTCCGGGTAGATCCCGCGGGTGAACGGCCACTCGCCCGGACGAGAGTCCGCATCGGGGGGCGCGTAGACCGGCTGTATCTCGATGCCGGAATCGGTTACGCGTTCTTGGTCCATCCGAACATGCTATGCGGCAGAGAAATAGCCGCCCACTTCGCAGGCAATAGGATGCGCCGGCACATGGCGACGATCGAAGAGGTCTATCGCAAAAAGAGACCGCAGGCATTCACGCCGCAGCGGAAGCCATCGTCCTTCGAAGTGTGGTCGTGGTTCTTCATGCGCATCTCCGGCGTGATCCTGCTTTTTCTCGTTCTGATCCACCTTTTCATCATGCACATCATGGGTGCCGGGGTGGAGAAAGTCGACTTCGCGTTCGTGGCAAGTCGATGGACCGGCGTCGGGTGGAAGACCTTCGACTGGGTGATGCTTTTTCTTGCCCTGCTCCATGGATGCAACGGCATCCGGATCATCATCGACGACTACGTCCGGTCGGCGGGTGCGAGAACCGTGATCAAAGGAACGCTCTACACGCTTGCCGGCGGCGCCCTCTTCATGGGCACCGCCGTGCTCATCACGTTCAACCCGGCCTCGGGCGGCTGAAAGTGCCACTAGCATGACGACTCGCTTCCACACGTACGACGCCGTCATCGTCGGAGCCGGGGGCGCGGGACTGCGGGCCGCGCTCGAGGCGGGCTCGCGTGTGAAGACCGCCGTGGTCTCCAAGCTCTATCCGACGCGGTCTCATACGGGGGCCGCTCAAGGTGGGATGTGCGCCGCACTCGCGAACGTCGAAGAGGACTCGTGGGAGTGGCACGCGTTCGACACGGTCAAGGGCGGGGACTTCCTCTCGGACCAGGATGCGGTCGACATCATGTGCAAGGAAGCAGTCGACTCCGTCCTAGAGCTCGAGCGCATGGGGCTTCCGTTCAACAGGACCGACGAGGGCAAGATCGATCAGCGCCGGTTCGGCGGTCACACCCGCAACCACGGTGAAGCACCCGTGCGTCGGGCCTGCTACGCGGCGGACCGCACCGGACACATGATCCTTCAGACCCTCTATCAGCAATGCAACAAACAAGGCGTCGAGTTCTTCAACGAGTTCTTCGTGATGGACCTCATCCTTGTGGACGGCGGGTGCGCAGGCATCGTGGCTTACGAGATCGCCACCGGCGACCTACACGTCTTTCATTCGAAGACCGTGCTCTTCGCAACCGGCGGCTACGGAAAGATGTTCAAGATCACGTCCAACGCGCACACGCTGACGGGTGACGGGCCCGGAGTCGTCTACCGCAAGGGCCTCCCGCTCGAGGACATGGAGTTCTACCAGTTCCATCCGACGGGCCTGTACGGCTTGGGGATCCTTCTGTCTGAAGCCGCGCGCGGTGAGGGCGGGATCCTGCGCAACGGGGACGGCGAGCGGTTCATGGAGCGCTACGCCCCCACTATCAAAGACCTCGCCCCGCGCGACATGGTGTCGCGCGCCGAATTGTTCGAGATCAAAGAGGGCCGCGGCGCGGGGCCGAAGAAGGACTACATACTCCTCGACCTCACCGCGCTCGACCCTCAAGTGATCGAGACCAAGCTCCCGGACATCACCGAGTTCGCCCGCACCTACCTGAACGTCGACCCCCTGAAAGAAGGCGTGCCGATCGTTCCGACCGCGCACTACGCGATGGGGGGGATCCCGACCGACGTCCAGGCCCAGGTCGTCTGGAACCACAAGAACGAAGTCCTCGAAGGTTTCTATGCAGCGGGCGAGTGTGCATGTGTCTCCGTCCATGGGGCGAACCGTCTTGGAACGAACTCGTTACTGGACATCGTCGTGTTCGGCCGCCGCGGTGGGCTCTCGATGGCAGAGTACGCATCGACCCACCGGCTTCTAGACATCCCCGAGCATCCCGAAGAGCCCGTCGAGAAAGAGCTTGCGAGCCTCCTCGAGCCGGGCGGAGAAGGGTCGTCGGCCGAGATACGGGCAACGTTGCAGGAAGAGATGATGGACAAGGCCTCGGTCAGTCGCAGCGAGGAATCATTGAACTCCGTCTTGCGCACGATCGGAGACCTGAAGCAGGCGTTCACGAAAGTGCGGGTCAAAGACCGCGCCAAAGTCTTCAACACGGAGCTGATCGAGCACGTCGAACTGGGTTTCTTGCTCGACATGGCAGAAGCCTTGGTGGTGTCGGCGCGGGCCCGCACGGAAAGTCGCGGGGGGCACTACCGCGAGGACCACACGATGCGCGAAGACGAACATTGGTTGAAGCACACCTTCGCGACCAAGACCGTCGAGGGTGAGACGCGCTTGGCCTACAAGGACGTGACCCTCGGACGTTACGTGCCGGTCGAAAGGAAGTACTGAATTGGCGACGGAGGCATCAACCCTGGAAGCCGGGCACGAGCAGATAAGTGTCGAGTTGAAGATCTTGCGGTTCAACCCCGAGACCGATACGGAACCGCATTTCGAAACCTACACGGTCGAGGCCGAGCCGATGGACCGTCTGCTCGACTGTCTGCACAAAGTGAAGTGGTTCCACGATGGTTCGCTGGCGCTGCGACGGTCATGCGCACATGGGATCTGTGGATCGGACGGCATGGTGATCAACGGCGTCAATGCTCTCGCGTGCAAGGTTCTGATCAAAGACCTCAAGCAGCCGATAACCGTCGAGCCCATCCGGGGCCTCCCCGTGGTGCGCGATCTCGTCGTCGACATGGAGCCGTTCTTCGCCGGATACCGCGCGGTCGAGCCTTGGTTGATCACCGATCCCGGCGAGCGCGAGCCCGATCGCGAACGATTGCAATCCCCCGAGCAGCGAGAGGTCTTCGATGACACGACGAAGTGCATCCTGTGCGCGTGTTGCACGACCTCATGCCCGATCTTCTGGTCGGACGAGGAGTACATCGGCCCGGCGGCGATCGTGGCGGCACATCGGTTCATATTCGATTCGCGCGATCACGGTTCACGCGAGCGGCTCGAGATCCTGTCCCAGAAGGACGGCGCGTTCAAGTGCAGGACCACGTTCAATTGCACGGCCGCCTGTCCTCGGGGGATCAAGGTGACGAAGGCCATCCAAGACGTCAAGCGGGCCGCACTCTTCGAGTCGTTCTGATCTCGCCCTGCGCTGCCCTCTAGAAGCTCTCTGGCGGTAACTTCGAATCATGCGGAAGGTTCTGAAGATAGTCGCGCTCCTCGTGATCGTGATCGTGATCGGTGTGGGTGCGCTGGCCGGGTTCATCTGGGAGCAATCGCATCATGACGAGTTGCACTACGCCGATGCGATCGTCGTTCTCGGAGCGGCTCAGTACAACGGGACACCGTCACCGGTCTTTCAAGCTCGGCTGAACCACGCGGCCTATCTCTACAACCAGCAGATGTCTGCACAGATAGTCGTAACCGGCGGCAAGCAACCGGGTGACAGATATACCGAAGCTCAGGCCGCCAGCATGTACCTGACCGCGCGCGGCATACCGGGGCGTGTGATCACCGAAGTCGGCGGCAACACCACTCTCGAGAGTCTGCGGGGTGTGAACGACATCGCCGCAGCGCGACACATCGACACGTTGTTACTCGTATCGGACCCACTTCACTCCGAGCGCTTGAAGCTGATAGCGCACGATCTTGGATTCACCAACGCGTGGACCAGCCCCGACTCTTATCTCGAACTGCATCGCAGTCGCGTCACAAAGTTAAAGGAACTGGCGCACGAAGTGGGGTCGGTTATCGCGTACGAATTATGGGAGCGCTGGCGCTAGACCGGCTCTTCTTTCTTGGGTTCGGCAGTGAAGATGGCAACCAACCCCGCCAGTCCCCTGACCTTCACGGCCGTGCGCGATCTGAATCCGATCTTCTTGAGGCGGCGTTCCGCGAGCTCCTTGGCAGCTTCCGACACGACGACCGAGCCGGGCCGGCAGTGATCGAGGAGCCGGGCCGTCAGATTGACATCGTGACCTAGCAGATCGTCCGCCTCGACCAACGGTTCGCCGGCGTGCACGGCGACCCGGATCGCGACGTCGATCTTCTCGTCCCGCTTCACGGATTCCTGAAGGGCGACCGCCGCCCGCACGGCCTGCGAGGCAGACGGGAAAGCCATCAGAAACCCGTCGCCCAATCGTTTGACCACTTCTCCCCTCGCCGACTTCGTTGCCCGCTCGACCCGCTCGTTGAGCCTCGTCAAAAGCGCGACGGCTGCATCGTCTCCCCGCTCGGCCGTATAGGTCGTGAACTCAGCGACGTCCACGAAGACGATGCCGACACTCGATCCATCCGCGATCCGGGCCAGCTGGCGGTTCGACCGCTCGTCTTGCTCGGCGAGGCTCGCAAGGAGGTGCGCGCTCTTCAGGCCGAGTCGGTTCAGCCGTGAGGGTCGCTTCTGCACGGCATCCGCGATGATCGGTTCGAGTGCTTCGGCGGCTTGGACCATCGACGCAACTGCTCCCTCGTCGTCGATCCTCCCGCGCAGAGACTTCGTCATCTTCGGGAGGAGCGCCGGATCTCGACGGAGCGCCGCGGCGATCGCCTGGCGCATGTTGATCACTGCCTCCAGCGTAACAAGACGTCGCGGCACCGGAAGTACGCTCGGGCGATGCAGGAGTTGATCGACCGCCGCCGGGTGCCATTCGCTGTGGCTGCGGCGATAGTTGCGATCGTGGCCCTCGCCGTCGTGCGGCTGCCTGGCCTTTTCCTGACGCAGATCCAGCAAGACCGGCCCCTGACCGCCGCGCAGGCGGGATGGGTCTTCCGCTTGCTTGCCGCGATCGCGTGCGGGCAAGCCGTTTACGGGGGTTTCTTCGCGTTGAACCCCGACCGCATCAAGAGATCGCGCGAACGCGACGAGAAGCTCGGAGCGATGCCGCCACTCGATATCGCAACATCGGTCGCGCGCAACGCCGCCGGAATGATCCTGTTGACGCTCGTCTATGGGATCGCCGACCTGTTCTTGACGGGCGAGCGCGGCGGCTTCTGGCTGTTCCCGCTCGTCGTCGTCGCCCAGGCCACCTGGTACTACCGCCAGGTCGGCCAGATCGGACGCTGGCTCTCGTTCCAGCCCGCACCGCAAGGAGCACCGATGGAGGGGACGATCCCCGAGATCCCGTCCGATTGGGCACCGTCGATAGCTCGCGGACTAAGCGAGAGCCCGCCCGCGGGCTGATGGACGGCATCGGTGGGTTCGCTGCGGCGACGCCCGATGCGACCGCGCTGGTGATGCTGGGGCGGCAGCTCACGTTCGGCGAGCTCGATTCTCGTCAGCGGCGACTGGTGGGGGCTCTTCACGCGGCAGGTCTTAAACGTCGCGACAGGATCGCGGTTCTGGCAAGCAATCGCATCGAGATGCTCGAGGTCACAACCGGTGTGCTCCGCGCGGGGATAGTGCCGGTTCCGATCAACGCTCTTCTGACTCCACCGGAGATCGCTTACGTGCTCGAAGACTCGGGCGCGCGGTGGCTGTTCACGGACAGGCCGATCGAAACCGACGGGGTCGACCGGGTCGTCACGTTCGGTGATGCCTACGAACGGGTGCTCCACGAATCGACACCCGCGAAAGTCGCGCCCGGTGCACTCGGGCGCCCGATGCACTACACGTCGGGAACGACCGGGCAACCCAAAGGAGTGTGGGTCAACCCCGCCGGCCCCAAAGATGCGGCGCACCTGTCTCGGGACTTCCGCTCGATGTGGGCGATCGACACGGCCGACGTCCACCTCGTCTGCTCTCCACTGGCCCATTCGGCGCCTCATCGATTCTCGCTGCGGACTCTCGAGGCCGGCGGCACCGTTGTCGTTCAACCCAAGTTCGACGCTCGTGAAACGCTCGCCGCGATCGAGATGTTCGGAGTCACCTCGACCTTTGTCGTGCCTACTCACCTCGAGCGCATCCTGGCGTTGGGAACCCGTACCCTCGGGACACACGACCTCTCGTCTTTGAGACTCGTTGCGCATGCCGGCGCACCGATCAGAGAAGAGACCAAACGTCGGTCGATCGACCTCTTTCCGTACGGATCGCTGTGGGAGTTCTACGGTTCGACCGAAGGCCAAGCGACTCGGATATCCACCGAGCAATGGCTCCACAAGCCGGGCAGCGTCGGTACCCCACGCGCGGGAGCCCGCATCGACATCCTCGACGATGACGGCACGCCGGTGAAGCCGGGAGAGGTTGGAACCGTGTGGGTTACCGACGGCTCTTCAGAACGCTTCGAATACTGGCGAGACAAGAAGAAGACGCGTGCCGCATGGCGGGGTGATGCGTTCTCTGTGGGGGACCTCGGGTATCTCGATGCGGACGGCTATCTATATCTGGCCGGCCGTAAGTTCGACACGATCATCACCGGGGGCGTGAACGTGTATCCGCAAGAGGTCGAGGCGGTTCTATCCGAGCACCCGGCCGTAGCAGAGGTCATGGTGTACGGCGCCGACCACGACGAGTGGGGGCAGGAAGTCAGGGCGCGAGTGGTGGCGAAGTTCGGCGAGCCTCTGGACCCCGAGTTACTCGTGAGGTGGGCGCGCGAGCGATTAGCCGGATTCAAGTGCCCACGGGCGATCGAGATCGTCGACGATCTGCCGCGAACGCCGACGGGAAAGGTGTTACGCCGCGCGGTTTCGAACGGACAAAGCTGAGCTCAGGCCCCCCGCCAGAACGGAGTAGGTGAGGTTCGCTGCGCTGTTTCGTCACCGAACAGGCCCGCAACCAGCCTCTCCATCAGGCGCGCGATCTGCGCAGCCGAGTTTCGATATGCCCCGATCGTTTGTCCGATCGGGTCCATCAGGTCGACCGCCGTGCCGTATCTGCGAACCAGTCGTCGATGGTCGTGAGCACGCGCAACGGCGAGGCGCGCGCGCTCGATGGGATCGGTCGATCGGATGGGACCGATCTCGCTCAGGAGATCGGCAAACTCCATGATGGTGAACGCGCGGTCGCGCGGAGCTCCACCAAGCCGGATCGCTTCCGCGACATGAGAGCGCTCGAAGCCGAGGACGAGATCGAAACCTTTTAGCTCGCGCGGTACGAGTGCTCGCGCACGATGATCGGCAAGATCCAACCCCAGCTCGCGAGCGACCTCCATCGCCTCGGGCAGAGCCGGGCCGGGCCGGGCGTCGTGACGGCCGACCGACACGATCGTTAAGGGAACGTCGTGCACGCGGGACCGGATCATCGCTTCCGTGATCGGGCTGCGGAATCTGTTACCGGTGCACACGAAGGCGATCGAGAACGTCTCTTGCGGAGCTACCACGGGCTCCGGTGCCAGACGCAGCCCGCCGCCGAGAGCCGCTTCGGCCAGGTCGTCCGCGGACGACGGCGATTCGATCTCCTCTAGAGGAACGGGAGCTATCCGGACGTCGACCGCCGTGGACACATCTGTTGCCATCGCCGAGGACGACGGTTGCACCGGAGGCGGAGGCGGCGGCGGGGGCGGGGGCGCGGCAGCTGCGGATGAGCGTACCGACACGAAGGATTCCGACCTCTGGGTGCCTAGCTCGGCCCCGACGGTCTCCGAGATCACGTCGGCCACGTCAAGGTCGACCCAGACTTCGGCGGCCACGACGCGGCCGCTCTCCCAGCTGAACTCCCCAACTTCCCAGGTGACGACATCTGCTGCCGCGTCTTTCATCTGGGCCCTGACCGCAAGTTGCATGGTGTGTTTGTCCACGCCGGAGCCGGTCTGCAGGACCTCCTCGAGGGCCCGGCCGGTCGTCGC
>JAXDJM010000242.1:0-4115 GCA_034665605.1 Actinomycetota bacterium
CTCCGAGGCTCTCTTCGATCGCCGGCTCCTCGTTCCCGAGCTCGGCCGGAGCATCGAGCGTCTCCACGACTTCGGCCACAACCTCGACCGCGATCTGCTCGGCGATCTGTTCCGGAAGGGAAGGCTCGTCTGAGAGGGGCATGTCGTCCAATGCTTCGGAGCTCGACTCAGATATCGCTCGACCGGTGCCGACGATAGGCCCGCTGGAGGCGCGCTTGTGGCGCGGGAGGATCGCCGAACCCTGCACGACATATGCCGTCGGGTCGTACACCGTTGCAAATTGCGCGTCTGCGCCGGAGGAGTCGAAGGGTTGGGTGGATCCGGTGTCGGTCATAGCTGAGTGAGGTATCTCGCTTGGGTTCGCAAGTTGGCACGGAACATCGTTATCGGGCGCGCCTTCGTCGGATCACCGCTTTTGGACGGCATCAACGGGACGACGATCGTGCCGACGCTTGCAACCTCAGACACCAGGTCCCAGTCGGCCGGGAAGTTCTCGGGGGCCTTGAATAGCCGGGGTTCGCCCCTCCATGCTTCGAGCAGATCCTCGCGAGTGAGCCCATCCCATTTCCCAAGCTGTGCCAGGTTGTCGTCGTCGAGCTCGAAGGGGTCGAGCGGATCGAGCAGATCTGGATCGAAGCGGTCTTGGGCCATAGCGGCCGAGACTAACGTCGAGCAGCATGGACTAGCTGCACGCTCCGGGGATCGGCACCTGTTGATCGCTCTTCATGTGCCACGTCGACGACGAAGTCACACCGCCGCCTGCCTGGATGCAGTAAGCGGAAGCATCGGCCGACGGGATGGTCAGCGTGACCGCACTTGGGATGTTCAGCCCGTCGGCTCTGAGGGCGCTGACGTCATCCGTAAAAGTGTTGTTGAGGCCGAAGTAGTCGTCTTCGGCAACGCCGGCGCTCTGCAGCACCGCGGTCATCTGAACCACCGACGCCTTGTTCGACTGGTCGACGACGCCCTGCGTTCCCATTGCGCAGGCAGGTCCTAGGCCGACGGCCAGCAGAGTGGATACGAGGAGGAGTTTCACGGAGGGTTCATCGGCATGTCGCCGACGGGGCCTGAGGAGCCACGACGCGCGAGCCGGAGACGCAGCACCGGGGGCGTAACAAGTGTCGTCGCCAGCACGACGAACAGCAGGGATGCACAAAGCTGCTGGCCGATGATCCCGGCCCGCAAGCCGAGGCCGGCGAAGATCAGACCGACCTCTCCGCGCGGCATCATGCCGAGCCCGATCAAGACCTTGTCGCCAGACGATCCCGAGGCGCCTCCAGCGGCCGCGATCTTCCCGACGATGGCAATGGCCAAGAGCGCCGCTCCGAGCAACAACACATGTGGATGAAGAAACCGCTCGACGTGCGTGTCGATACCGATCTGGATGAAGAAGATCGGTACGAACAGGTGGACCAGTGGCGCGAGATCGCGCCGGACCCGATCGACATGCGCGCTTCCTGCGATCGACATGCCGGCGATGAACCCACCGACGATCGGAGCGAGCCCGGCAGCGCCCGCTAGAGCCGCGAACCCCAGAACGAATGCGAGCGAGACCGATGCAAACGCTCCTCTGGAACGAGTCACACTCTCCACGCCTTCGAACGCAAGATCGGCAAAGCGTCCTCCAGCGGCGGCTGAGACGACTAGGAACAACAATGCCAAAACGAGGACGACGGTTATCTCTTGTGCCGAGACGCGCCCCGATGTCGCGGTTTTCATGACGATGCTCAGGATGATGAGCCCGAGTACATCGTCGATGACCGCGGCCGCCAGGATCGTTCGTGCCTCCACCCGCGCTAGAGCGCGCAGGTCCGAGAACACCCGTGCCGTGATCCCGACGCTCGTCGCGGTCAGCGCTCCTCCGAGAAAGATCGCGACCGTCGGCGGGTATCCGAACGCAAGAGCAGCCGCGTAACCACCGGCGAAGGGCAACGCGACACCTATCAATGCAACGAGTAGCGCCGATCGTCCGACGCTCACGAGCTCGCTGAGGTGCATGCCGAGGCCGACCTCCGCCAACAGCAGGATGATCCCAAGCTCACCTAGAAAGCGCAGAAACTGGTCGCTTCCGACGATGCCGAGGGCGGACGGCCCGATGACGATGCCCGCGACCACCTCGGCTACCACGGCCGGCGTGTGGAGGCGATCGGCCACTTGGGTAGCCGCGATCGCGGCAACGACGACGATCAGAAGATGCAACAGAACGGGCGTGACATCGCTCAAACAGAACCGCCCGCTGTGGAAATCATCTATCTGCGAACGATGCTAAAGGGCCAAGGTTGCGGGACCGTTTCTCGTTTGTTTCGAGCGCGAATAGCTAAGTTCAGGCCGCGTTCCGCGTGAGATCTCCGGCCTAGAGGTTGGGCCCCACCAGCGCCCAGTGGAACTGGTGATCCGAGTAGAACGTCGCCGGGTTCGCCTGATCGGCTTTCGTGTACGTGTAATCGGATCCGGCCGCCGCGGTGCCGGCCTTCGTGAAGATGAAGTCCACGCCCGGTTTCGCCGGTAGGTGGCCCATACCGATCTGCTGACCGTATGCGTAGAGCGTGTCGGAGAAACGCAATCCCGAGGTCATGAGACTCCAGAACGGAGCCGGCTGGCAGTTCTCGGAGGACTCGTTGAGGCATCGGGGACTGTTGAAGTCACCGCCGATGATGGGGACGGCGTGCGGGTACTTCGTCTTCACGATGTGGGCAACGCGTCCGGCCCACTTCTTCTTGTATGAGTAGCTGATCGCACTGGTTCTGAAGTTCCAGTTTGGAACGAAGTGCAGGCTTGCGAGCGCGTATGTCGCTCCAGTAGACCTTTGCTGCGCCAGTGTGTAGGCGACTTTCTTTGTTGTGTTGGGGATACCGGAGGCCGTGGCGCTCAACGCGTAGGTATTCGTTATGTAACCGCCGTGTCCGACACGACGCATGGTCGAGCTGTTCAGCAGGATCGCGGTCTCGGTAGTGAACATCTTGTTCCCGACCTGTCGCCACGCGACCGGGCCGGGACCAACAGCAACGATGTACTTCTTGCCGATCTCAAGCGACAGCCTCTTGGCTACCTCGCGAGCGACGGAAGCCGTTACCTCCTGAAGGAGCACGACGTCGGGGGCCGACGACACGCCGTATCGAACGCGATGAGCGAAGACCAGCATGTCGTGGGAGTGGGCTACGTCCTGTGGGACGAACACCTCATCGAGGTTGGCGGTCACGACCAACAGCTCTTTGCTCGGAGATCTCCCGAGGCCGTGGGTCGACGCGTGCGACACACCGGCGCCCACGAAAGAAGCCAGTAGGGCAAAGCCGAGAGCCGTGCTGATCATGGCGGCGTGAAGCCGATGTCGTGCGCGAATCATGCTGAGTTCCTCCGGTAGCCGGGCAGCCTCGGTGTCTCCGAGGCCCCTTGCTTTGCGTCCCCGCCTCACGACGGGTTTGCCCTTGTCTAGGAGCCAGTTATTGGAAGAGGGTCAGGCCAGTTTCAGCCCCTCTCCGCTGCCTCTACCTCTCAATCGGCAGGAAGGATCTGGGGTTAAAAAACAAGTGCCCGCGCGCGATTCCCCAGTCACTTCTTGTTGCCTAGTGTTCGAGATGAGTCCTGTGAGCGGGAACCAGGAATCCCGTAGGGGGCAGCGAATCTTGAGTACAGGTTCTTTGGGGGGTCGTCGCGCGGACGGCCGGGTCTCGATCGAGAGGTTTGGGATGAGGACGAAGAGGTCGCTTGCTTGGGTCGTCGCCGCCGGAGTCGCGTCACTGATCGCGGTCGCTCCCGCCGGTCACGCGCAGAAAGCCCGCGATCATGTGTGGGAGAAGCCCGTTCTGGTCAGCGACACGCTCGCGCACCGCGAGACGAGCCTCGCTATAGACCCGACCGACACGAGCCATCTCTTTGTCTGCGACCCGTCGGGAGTCCCAAACACCCCCTATAACCAGTCGTACTTCCACGCCTCGAGCGACGCCGGCAAGCACTGGAATTTCATGCGCGTCGAGACTTCGCTGACCGACTCCCGCACCTACACATACGAAGGCGGCGACTGTGACGTCGCATTCGACGCGGCCGGAACCATGTACTCCGCCGACACGTGGCTCGGAGATCTGTCGATCGGCCACAGCAGGGACAAGGGCAAGACG
>JAXDJM010000243.1:0-8369 GCA_034665605.1 Actinomycetota bacterium
CGTGCTTCCGGTTCCGCCCGTCGAACCGGTGCCTCCGGTCCCACCTCCGCCCGTCGATCCGGTGCTTCCCGTCGAGCCCGTTCCGCCCGTCGTTCCACCCGCGACGCTGCCCGTGGTGCCGGTTCCGGTAGAGCCCGACCCACCGGTGAGGCCCCCTGTCGTCGAGCCGATGACGTTGCCGCTGGCGTCGACGATGTTGCCGTTCTGGTCGACGGTGGCTCCCGAGGGAAGCGCACCGAGACCGAATGCGGCAGCAGGCGCCCCCAGTGTCGAGACGCCGGGTTTCTGTCCGCAGGCGGCCGCGACCATGAGCATCAGTCCACACAGGCCGACACTTACGAGCTTCTTGCGACGGTTCATTGAGGCGTTATCCCTTCCTCGAGATCTTGGAGGTGAGCGAACCGATAGATCTGGCTACGGCCTTGAACGGAGCCGCAACGGTCGAGCCCACGCCCGGCCCGGCAGACGCTCCAGGCTCGGCCACGCCCGTGCCGCGACGCTGCTCGTTGACGGCGCGGATCTGTGACAGGACTCCGTTCGAGCGCATCCCCGCGCCCGATTCGACCACCACGCTTCGGACCAAGAAGAACCCGACGATGCCACACAGGATGGCGAGCCACACGTAACCGGGGAGCCCGGGCTCGCTCGGAGCCGGAGCCGTCGCGGACACCGGACTCGTTCCCGGACTGGGGACGGTGGTGCTTCCGCCCGACGAGCCCGTTCCGCCCGTGCTACCCGTGCCCGTGCCCGTCGATCCGCCGAAGCTACCGGTGCCGGTTCCTCCAAGGGTGCTTCCGGTACCTCCAAGCGTGCTTCCGGTTCCGCCCGTCGAACCGGTGCCTCCGGTCCCACCTCCGCCCGTCGTTCCGGTGCTTGCGGGCGGTGTGTAGCTGATCGTGGCTCGTATCCCGTTCTTCACTTGCGGACCCGCAAGCACGACCCGCCACTCGTCGGACTTGTCGAGGTTCTTGGGGTCGTAGTTCTGTGGTGGATGCCCGACGATCATGATCGACGTCGTCACGGTGAACGTCTTCACCCATTGCTGAGCGAACGGCGTGAGGTCGAACGTCCACACATGGTCGCTGTTGTCCGTGCCGGGTGGTGGCGAGGCACTCGCCGGTCCTTTAACGGTCTTGCGCGTAGCTACGGGATCAAGCGACGTGCATTTGTATTTCGGAGCTTCATTGATAGGTCGTGCGTTCCCGGCGCCGAAAACCTGCGAGATCATGCACGCCTGTAACTGCTTTCCGTCGATATTCACGGGGTCTGTCTCGGAGCAACCGGTTGGAGCCCCGTTGGAGTCCGTCCCGGCACACCCTGCCTTGTCCTCAAGGAAGCTGACGGTGAAGTTACTGACCGTCGATCCCACCGGTATCAGGGAAAGATCGAAGTTCACCGCAGAGAACTTGTCCGGGTTGTCGTAGTCGCCGCCGGTGATCTCGACCGGAAGCCTGCCGCGCGCACACGCCTGCTGGACCGCCCCGATATCTCCGGGAGGGCCGGGGCACAATGGGTTCGGCAACTCGACGTTGTAGGTGTTGCCCTGAGGGTCCTGGATCTCTTCCGAATGTTGCTCTTGCCAGTACCACGCCCAGGTAATGACCGGCGGTGAGGAACTGGATGCGAACGACCGTACTGGGAACAACACGGTCGCGACCAATACCGCGATACCGACCGCAGTCAGTGCTCTTCTCACAGTCTGATCACCCGGGCCCCCCCGAAAAACGTTGCCCACAGAGGCATTTCGGCACACACTGCGCGAATTCCTTCCGCCGCAGGAGCCTAGCACCGGCACCGGCGCTAAGCGGGTCCCGTCACCGGCGCTAAGCGGGCCCCGCCGGGACGGCCAACTCGCCCCGTTGCTCCTTTTGCTACGCTGACGTCATGAAGCGCCTGCGCGCGTGGTGGCAGTCGGTCTTCGGCGAGACCGATAGACAGATCCGATTCGGCCGCATCCTCGGATTGGTGTTCATCGTGGCCGGGTTCGTGTTGATCGGTAAGGCGTGGGACGGCGCCGCCAGCATCAACTTCCCTACCGGACAGTTCCCATATCTGTTGTCGGGTGGCTTCATGGGGCTCGGCCTCATCGTTACCGGCATCACCCTTGTCCTTTTGTCGACGGTGCGCGCCGAGCGAGAGATCCTGACGTCTAGGTTCGACGAGCTGAATCGATTGCTTACTCGCAATCTGTCGCGCAGCCAGTTCTCAGCCAACGGTAAATCGCGCACCGAGGTGGTGGCCGGCGGCAGCGTCTACCACCGGCCCGATTGCAAGATCCTGTCCGGCAAGCAAAACCTCGACACCATCTCGGTCGAGGAGGCGGTTGCCGAGGGACTGACGCCGTGCCGCGTGTGCGAACCCGAAACGATCGAGCGTTCCGAGGAGCTCACGCCAGCGGGTGGAACACCAACCCAGTAACGGCTTTCGGCCAGAAGTAACTAGCTTTTTGTGGCATGCGCTCTCCGGAGCGCGCGACGTCGACGACGTCCGACGCAGCAAGCGGCCGTAGCAAGACCCCGCAGTCCACATCACCATTTGCGACCGAGCTCTCGATCGCGTCCCGGTCCTTCGAAAAGCCGACAACTTCGGCATCCGGTAGCAGACGGGGGAGGAGCGCTTCGTGTAACGCGACGACGTCGAGCCTCCGCCATGCCGGGTCTCGGGGACCGACCGCGCCCACGACCTCCTCATCCGATATCTCGATCAAGAAGTTGCCGCGCGTCGTGACGAACGCGAAAGCATGGTCGGCGGCCGAGGCTTGTAACGCGCCTTCGGGATCGCCCGCGATCGCAGTCGCGCCGGCCTCCTCGAGTGCCTCCACCGACCCTGCGACTTTCAGGAGGCGGTGGTAAGGCAGCACGACAAGCTGTGCAGCATCGGAGTCGACACAGAAGCACATGATCGAGCGTGCTTCGGGGCGGCCGACCTCCGCGGCGTAAGCGAGAGCGGTCTCGTAGCGATGGTGTCCGTCTGCGATCACGAGGGGCTGGGCGGCGACATCTCCGGCGAGAAGCTCCACCTCGGCGGGGGCCGAGACGACCCACGAGCGGTGCAGGATGTTGTCTTCGTCTTCGAATCTCATTGCTGTTGGTCGACCTTCGAGGCTGTCGAGGAATTGTGTGATGCCTCCGGCTCCGCGATAGATGCCGTAGATAGGGGACACGTTGACCGGAAGCGCCCGCATCAGAGCCAGCCGGTCGGCCTTTGGTCCTTCCATCGTGCGCTCGTGGGGGAGGACACCGGCGGTTTCCCCAAAGGGCTCGAGATCCAAGGCACCGATGACACCGGTAACGCGTTGCGCGACTCCTTCATTGACGAAGTCCTGCCGGTACACGTAGAAGCTCGCTTCGTCATCGCGCACCAACGTCTGATCGGCCAACCATTGGTGGAACGTCGCGGCGGCTTTTTCGTATCGCTCGAGGCCTTCCCCAAGTGGAAGCTCGAGGCGAACGGCGTTGTGTGGGTCTTTGGAGTGAAGGGCGGCTTGCTGCGAAGGCGAGATGATGTCGTAAGGGGGGCACGTTACCGACGCAGCCTTCAAAGATGAGGAGTAACGAACGCCGTGGAAGGGATCGAGTCGTGGCATCGGAAGGCGCAATGATAGGGGGAGCGTTCGACGCGCTGGTCTGCGATCTCGACGGCGTCGTCTATCGCGGCGATCGGGTGATCGAAGGCGCGCCCGACGCACTGAAACGGCTCGCCGGTGAGGGCGTCAAAGTCGTTTTCTGTACGAACAACTCTCGTTCGACGGTCGACGATTACGTCAAGAAGTTGACCGGGATGGGCGTGGACGACGTTGAGCCGCAGGACGTGCTGACCTCTGGGCTGGTGACCGCGCGCGTCCTTCGCGGGCGTGGCTACGCGGGATGCCGAGCCATCGTCGTCGGCGGGCGAGGAATCGTTGAAGCCCTGTCGGCCGAAGGTATCGAGACGGACGTGGACCCCGCGTCGAGCAAAACTGACCTGGTCGTCGTCGGATGGGATCCGGGCTTCGACTACGAGACACTTCGCAGGGCTTCGGCCGCGGTGCGTGCCGGGGCGAGCTTGATCGCGACGAATGCCGATGCGACGTTTCCCGGTCCCGATGGCCTGTGGCCTGGGGCCGGCGCGATCCTTGCGGCGATCGAGACGGCCTCGGGGGTGCGCGCCGAGGTGATGGGCAAGCCGAAACCTCCCACGATGGATGCGATCGAGGCGTTGCTCGATGGGAGGCAACGGATCGCATGCATCGGTGACCGCCCCGACACCGACCTAGCCGGTGGGGTCGCCAGAGGATGGACGACGATCCTGGTGCTTTCGGGCGTCACCACCAAGGAGGAGGTCGGTGCGATCGATCCGCCTCCCGATTACGTCATCGACAGCATCGCGGATCTTTCACGTGTCCGAGACGGCGTCGCGGAGACTCAATAGGTCCAGCCGCTCGTTTTCTGTCGTGGGGATCGCGGCCTGCCGCCAAGAACGAGGATCGCGATGACACCGAACACGAAACCTCCGACGTGTGCTTGCCAGGCGACACCGGGTTGTGGGATGAGGACTTGATACGCGAGCCAGATGCCGAGGTATGCCCACGCGGGGATCTGGACGAGCGTAAAGATGATGAACAACGGCAGCAATGTTCGGATCCGCGCGCGTGGGAACAGAACGATGTAAGCGCCGAGGATCGCGGCGATCGCGCCGGACGCTCCAACCGCAGGTGTGACTGCTTGCCCCAACGGATGCAGGTTGGGAACGATCTGCGCGAGGCCGGACGCGAAGATCGCGGCGAGATAGAACAACGCGTACTTGAGCGGACCTAAGTGGTCCTCGACGTTGTTTCCGAAGATCCACAAGAACAACATGTTGCCGCCGACATGCAGGATGTTTGCGTGCAGGAAGCCCGACAGAACCATTGCCTCGAGGAACGAAAGCAAGCTGCGATGCGGGATATCGATCACCGGTCCGCCGGCTCCGAACTGAACCGGCCGGTCCGGGCACGCGTGACCGGGTAGCTGACAGGGGAGCGCTGCGTGCTCGACGAAATAGATGTCTGCCTTGATCGGGGTGTCGGCGAATTGGGGCGGTCCGGGCTCGACGAAAAAGAAGATGAAGACGTTGGCGATGATCAAACCCAGCGTCACGTACGCGAAGCGACTGGTCGGGTTCGAATCGGAGATCGGGATGAGACTGAGCACCCCGCTCAGTATAGGTTGGGCCTCCACGCGGATCGGCGTGTATCCGCGCGTAGTTGTATCCGGGAGGCAATCGTGCGAGACGAGTTGAAGAGGGTTGCGTTGTTCGGCTCCGGCGTGGCGGAACTGACGCGCTATCGCGCCGAGCAGATGGTCAAGGAGCTCGTCAAGGCAGGGGACGTGCGTCGCGAACAGGCGTCGGGCATGGTTAAGGAGTTGCTCGATCGCAGTCGCGAGAACCGGGGCGAAGTCACGTCGATGATCCAGGCGGAGTTCAAGAACCAGATGAAGAACCTCGGCCTGGCAACCAAGCGTGACGTCGAGCGGCTCGAGCGCCGGGTCGAGCGTCTCGAAACTCGGATAAAGGAGCTCCGTGAACGCCCGGCCCCCTCGGCCAAGAAGAACACCGCTAAGAAGACGTCGGCCAAGAAGAGCACCGCAAAGAAGTCGACGGCGAAGAAGACCATTGCTAGAAGCACCGACCGGACGCCCGGCGGAGCCGCTCCCGTGGACCGCTCAGACGGCTGAGATGAACGACACGAGAGACGTCAAAGAGCTCGTGGATCGCGCACGTGCCGACCTCGAGCGCGCGGAGGCCGGAGATGACTCGACGCGGCTCGAGATCCTCGAAAGCCTCTACAGGGCTCTCGAGGAGGAGCTCGACCGTGACGAAACGGACCAGGCTCGACGCTGAGCTCGTTCGTCGCGGTCTTGCGTCGACGCGAAGCGAGGCCAAGCGCGCGATCGAGGAGGGAAAGGTGAGCGTTCGTGGGCTTGCTCAACCGCGACCCTCGTCACTCGTCGCTGCCGACTTGGGAATCGAACTCACCTCTCCTCCCCGGCCCTTCGTGTCTCGCGGTGGGCAGAAGCTCGATGCCGCGCTCGCTCGATTCGACGTCGAGGTTGCAGAACGGGAGTGGCTGGATGCCGGCGCATCGACCGGAGGTTTCACCGACCGGCTCCTCAAGGGTGGGGCCGCGGGGGTCATCGCACTGGATGTCGGCTACGGACAACTCGATTTCGGGCTACGCAACGATCCACGCGTCGTCGTCTTGGAACGAACCAACATCCGCAAGGTGGCCGCGAACGATCTTCCGTGGACGCCGTCGGGAGTGGTGGCCGATCTGTCGTTCATCTCGCTCGCGCTCGTTCTGCCCGCGCTAGCGAACCTAGCGAAGGTCGATGCCGACTTCGTTCTACTTGTTAAACCGCAGTTCGAGGTCGGCAAGTCGGACGTCGGCAAGGGTGGGGTCGTGCGCGACCCGGATTCGTGGCGAGCCGCGATGTCTTCGGTTGTTTCTGCTGGTAGTGGTTTGGGAGTGGGGCTTGTCGATGCGTGCGCGTCGCCGCTTACAGGCCCGGCGGGGAACCGCGAGTTCTTCGTTCACCTGAGACGTGGCGGAACCGCGGGGGCCGGGTCGATAGATGCCGCGATCGACGAGGTATCCGCATGAAGATCGAACGGGTCACGTTCGTTACTCACGACGGCAAGCCGGATTCCGGACACATAGAGACCGAGCTTGCTGCAGAGGTCCGCAAAAGAGGGGCAACGGTCGACGATGCCGACCCGGATCTGGTCATCGCGCTCGGTGGCGACGGAACGGTACTGAGGGCAGCACAAGTCGCGCACAGATCGAACGCGCTTCTCGTAGGTATCAACCTCGGATCGCTCGGGTATCTAACCGAGGTCGATGGCACTGAAGGGGGCCGCGCGCTCGACCGCATCTTCGCGGGGGACTTCTCCATCGAGAGCAGGCTGATGCTCGACTGCCGTATCGAGGATGGCGATGCTTTCGTCGCGCTGAATGAGGTCCTTGTCGATCGCGCCGAACGGCACCTGGTGAAGATCGCAGTCCACGTCGACGGCGAGTATCTCGCGACGTTCAACGCCGATGGGGCGCTGGTCGCGACGCCGACGGGTTCCACCGCGTACGCACTGAGTGCGGGCGGCCCGGTGGTGTCCCCGCGGGCCGAATGTTTGATCGTCGTCCCGGTCTCGCCCCACATGATCTTTGCTCGCCCCTTCGTCTTGGCCCCCGAAGCCCGCGTCCGCATGGAGGTGACTTCCGAGGGTGCCGACGCGACGCTCTCGGTCGATGGAAGCACGGGATGCTCGGCTCCCCGCGGCACAGTCTTGTTGGTCGGCCGTCACGAACGTGCGCTCCGAGTCGTGCGCTTGGGCGGCCCGGACTTCATCCAGCGACTGCGGATAAAGCTCGATCTACCCGGGTAGCGCCTAGGCCCCTCCGGAGATCGGGGGCATGGGCCACTTAGGATCGGTCTGGGGGAGGCGCTGGAGGACCTCTAGATGCTCTGCGAGCTGATGGTCGACGGCCTAGGGGTCATCGACCGAGCCGAGCTCAGTCTTCCGGGAGGGCTGATCGCCCTGACCGGAGAGACCGGAGCCGGCAAGACCCTGATAGTCGCCGCTCTGGGACTACTACTCGGCGACCGTGCCGACCGCTCCCTTATAAGGAGCGGATCCGAGCGCGCCCTCGTAGAGGGGAGGTTCCTCGTGAGCGAGGCTCACGCCGCTGCGGCCCTGCTGGAAGAAGCGGGGTTCGGCGAGCCCTCGGGCGAGGTCGTCGTATCGCGCGAGGTGTTCGCCGACGATCGCCCCGCTCGGGCGCGGGTCAACGGCCGCATCGCAACCGTGGGGATGCTCTCGGAGATAGGTCGCCTTCTGGTCGATGTTGCCGGCCAGCACGAGCACCAGCGCCTGGCAGACGCGGGAGCGCGCCGGGCGCTGCTCGATGCTTTCGCCGGCGAGGACGCGGCGGCTCTCGCGACCGAAGTGAGGTCGTCGGTAGTGGCCGCGGCCGCGGCGACGGCGCGGCTGCGCGGCCTTCGCGAGGGGCTCAGCACCCGCGAGCGGGAGTTGGACGTGCTGCGCTACGAGGTCGAGGCGATCGCGGCGGTCGACATCAAACCCGGCGAGATCCAAGAGCTCAAACAACAAGCCGCTATCCAAGAAGGGGCCGAAGCCCTGCTCAAAGCGATCGACGAAGCAACCACGCACCTGGCGCGCGAGGGAGGCGCGCAGGATCTGATCTCGGCGTCGGCCGCTGCTTTGGAGCGCGCTCGATCTGCCGATGGCCAGCTCGACGAGCTGGTCCGGCGCTTGAACGAGGCTGCTGGTGAGGTCGGCGACGTTGGTTCCGAGCTCGCGCGTCTGGCACCGAATCCCGACCCCGAGTCCCT
>JAXDJM010000244.1:0-3676 GCA_034665605.1 Actinomycetota bacterium
GCACGTCCGACTTGACAGCTTCGGAGTCGTCTTTCAACGCGGTCGCTATCAGTCGAGCGACCTCGGAGATCTCGTCGGCTTTCATCCCGCACGTCGTAACTGCCGGGGTCCCGACCCTGATGCCCGATGCGATGAACGGCTTCTCTGGGTCGTACGGGATCGCGTTCTTGTTGACCGTTATCCCGACAGCGTCGAGCCGCGCTTCGGCTTCTTTACCGGTGAGCCCGATCGGCCGCAGGTCCACCAGCATCAGGTGATTGTCCGTCCCACCGGACACGATGCGGACGCCTTCGTCCTGGAGCGTCCGGGCCATCGTGCGCGCGTTGTCGACGACTTGGTGCGCGTAGGCACGGAATTCGTCGGTCGCAGCTTCCGCGAAAGCAACTGCCTTCGCAGCGATCGAATGCATCAGCGGTCCGCCCTGCCAGCCGGGGAAGACGCTCTTGTCGATCGCCTTTGCATGCTCTTCTCTGCACATGATCATTGCGCCGCGCGGCCCCCGCAACGTCTTGTGGGTCGTACACGTCACGACGTCGGCATGCTCGACGGGATTCGGATGGGCGCCGCCTGCGACTAGGCCGATGAAGTGCGCAGCGTCTACCAAGAAGATCGCGCCCACTTCGTCGGCTATCGCGCGGAAACCGGCGAAGTCCCAGAGGCGCGAGTACGCAGTTGCTCCCGCCACGATGAGTTTCGGGCGCTCACGCTTGGCGATGTCGCGAACCTCATCCATGTCGACGGTCTCGTCGTCTTTACGGACGCCGTAGGAAACGACGTCGAACATCTTCCCGGTGAAGTTGACGGGCGACCCGTGCGTCAGGTGGCCGCCTTGCGCGAGCTCCATCCCCATGAACTTGTCGCCGGGTTTCAGAAACGCGAAGTACGCCGCTGCGTTCGCTTGCGCGCCCGCGTGTGGCTGGACGTTGACGTGTTCGGCACCGAACAGAGCCTTCGCCCGGTCGATCGCCAGATTCTCGGCCACGTCTACGAACTCGCAGCCCCCGTAATAGCGGCGGCCGGGGTAACCCTCTGCGTACTTGTTCGTGAGAGGAGTCCCGAGCGCGGCCAGCACGGCAGGAGACGAGAAGTTCTCGGAAGCGATCAGCTCGATCTTGGTGTTCTCGCGGTGCACCTCGTTGAGGATCGCCTCGGCGATCTCCGGATCGATCTTCTCGACCGCCTGCCAGTCCGCCCACCCCGGATTACTCATCTGTGTGGCACTCCTGTTCCTCGATCTCGGTTATCTGCGCGACCCGGCGAGCGTGCCGGCCCCCCTCGAACTCTGTCTTAAGGAACGTATCCAGGATGACCAAAGCAAGGGTCTCCCCGAGAAGACGCCCCCCCAGCGACAGGACGTTCGCGTCGTTGTGGAGCCTGGCATAGCGAGCCGTGTACTCATCGTGACATAGGGCCGCTCGGACGCCGTGGACCTTGTTGGCGGCGATCTGCTCGCCCTGCCCGCTGCCCCCCATCACGACCCCCGTGTCGACGGTGCCCGACGCGACGGCCCGGGCCACGGCTGCGCAGTAGAAGGGGTAATCGACGGGCTCTTCGGAGTCGGTGCCGAGATCGACGACCTCATGGCCCCCCTCGATCAGGTGCTTGGCCACGGCGGTCTTGAGCTGGAAGCCTGCGTGGTCGGAGCCGAGAGCAACCTTCAACGGGAGTCCTTCCGCTGGACGGGTCTCATCCTAGGGGGCACAGGAAGTCGGCCAGCTTTACTACTCCCCCCTCGATCTCGCTCATCGCACGCTCGTACGCCGACCGGGGAAGCCCCATCGGATCGTCGACGTCGAGCTCGCGGCGCCATGGGGGCCGCGGTAGGGCGAGCAACTCTTGCAGCCGGTCCGGCGTCGTCGCTCCATGTGGTTGTGCGTCGAGCCGGGCGAGCGACTTGATGAACATCGTCTTGTCTGCCGCCTCCGAGTCGAGCTCCGCGATCTCCTTGGCGTGCACGCTCGTCATCGCCACCACCAGATCGGCGGCGCGAAGCTCGTCTTTTTCGAGAGCTCGGGACTTGTGTTGCGTGAGATCGATCCCCTTGACCGACAGGACGTCGGCCGCGTCGGTAGTCGCGCCGTAGCCCGGCGCAGCCCACGTTCCGGCCGAAACGGTCTCGATGCCGTCGCATCTTCGTTCCTCGAGCACGTGACGGAACATGGCTTCAGCCATCGGAGACCGGCATAGATTGCCGGTGCACACGAACAAGACCATCACCGGCTTCTCCGAACCTTTCACCGTCTAAGGCTACCCAGCCGAGGTCGGCTAAGGTCAACCCATGGCCAACGACGCGTGGGACGACCTATTAACGCACCTGCGAAAGCTGTCTGATATCGGCAGCGCGATCGCTCTATTGAGCTGGGACCAGTCGGTGATGATGCCTTCGAAAGGCGCCGATTTCCGGGCCCGCTCCTCGGCCACGCTGCAGCTCATGTACCACGAGTTGTTGACGTCGCCCGAGATCGGAGCGCTGCTGGAGCGATTGTCTGACGACTCGTCGCTGGATCAGATTCAGTCGGCCTCTGTCCGCGTCCTCGCGCGCGACTACAACAAGGCAACGAAGGTCCCGGCGGATCTCGTCAGGGAACTGGCCGAGCTCGAGGGGCTCGCCTACGCCGCGTGGACGGAAGCTCGGCCCGCGTCGGACTTCTCGAAGCTCGCGCCGCTTCTCGAGCGGATGGTCAAGCTGAAGAAGCGCCAGGCCGATGCCGTCGGGTGGGAAGGCGAACGTTACGACGCGTTACTGGACGATTTCGAGCCGGGCTTGACCGCGGCCGAGGTCGAAGGGATCTTCAAAGATCTGACGATGCAGTTGGGTCCGGTCGCCGAGAAGATCTTGCAAGCAGCGGACGACGTTCCCGAATTCACCACCAAGGAGTACGAACCGGCGAAACAGCAAGCTTTCTCAGAGTGGCTCATCCAGAAGCTCGCATTCGATCTGGACGGCGGCCGGCTGGACACATCACCGCATCCGTTCACAATGACGGTCGCGCCGGGCGACGTGCGCCAAACGACCCGTTACTTGCCGAACGAGGTTCTCGGTGGCATCTACGCAACGATCCACGAGACCGGGCACGCGCTGTACGAGCAGGGATTCCCCCTCGAGTTCGCCGACCTACCGATCGGCCACGTTCCGTCGCTCGGGATGCACGAATCGCAATCGCGCCTGTGGGAGAACCAGGTCGGTCGTAGCCGCGCATTCACCAACGCCATCCTGCTCAAGCTCAAAGAGCAATTCTCGACCGAGCTCGGCATGCTGACGCCGGAGGAGTTCTATGAAGGCGTGAACCACCCCGAACGAACCCTGATCCGAGTAAGCGCCGACGAAGTGACGTACAACCTGCACGTCGCGCTGCGGTTCGAGCTCGAGCTCGCGCTGTTCCGAGACGAGCTAACGGTCGCCGACCTGCCGGATGCATGGGACGCGGGGATGGAGAAACACCTCAATCTGCGTCCGGATTCGGACGCCAACGGCGTGCTGCAGGACATGCACTGGTCCCTTGGGTTCTTCGGTTACTTCCCGACCTACACGTTGGGCACGCTCTACGCGGCCGCGTTCTTCGACAAGGCCTCCGCCGACCTCGGTGGACTAGAAGAAGACTTGAAGAACCTGGACGGCAGCCGGTTGTTGGGATGGCTCCGCGAGAACATCCATTCGCAGGGCTATCTCTACACG
>JAXDJM010000245.1:0-10995 GCA_034665605.1 Actinomycetota bacterium
GATGACGTCCTCTATTGGGTGACCGACATGGGTTGGATCATGGGGCCACTCGAGATGGTCGGAACCCATGCGGCCGGCGCAACCGTATTCATGTACGAAGGTGCACCCAACCATCCCAAAGCCGATCGACTGTGGGACATGTGCGAAAGGCACCACGTGTCGATACTCGGCGTGTCACCGACGTTGATACGCGCTCTGATGGCGACCGGTGACGAGATGGTGACGTCGCACGATCTATCTCGTCTCCGGATCCTCGGGTCGACCGGTGAACCGTGGAACCCCGAGCCGTATCGATGGCTCTCGGAAGTCGTCGGTGAAGCCCGGGTTCCGATAATCAACGTGTCGGGTGGCACAGAGATCGGCGCGTGCTTCTTGGGGCAAGCTCCGGTGATCCCAACTAAGTCTTGCTCGCTCGGGACTCCGTCTTTGGGCATGGCGATGGACGTCTACGACTCAGATGGGAAACCAGTACGCGGTGAGGTCGGTGAGCTCGTGTGCACCAAGCCGTGGCCCGCGCAGACGCGCGGATTCTGGGGAAACGAGCAGCGCTATATCGATACGTATTGGTCGCGCTGGCCGGGCGTCTGGGTTCATGGAGATTGGGCTTCGATCGACGATGACGGCTACTGGTTCCTTCACGGTCGATCGGACGACACGCTCAACATCGCGGGCAAACGCATCGGACCTGCCGAATTCGAGTCGGCCGCCGTCGATCACCCATCGGTTATCGAATGCGCCGCTATCGGGGTTCCGGATGAGATCAAAGGCACCGCCGTGTGGTGCTTCTGCATCCTCCGGCCCAACGTCACACCAACAGACGCGCTCGCAGCAGACGTCAAGGCAACGATCGCGAACGAGCTCGGGAAGGCATTCACTCCCTCGCAGATCCGATTCGTCGAAGAGCTGCCGAAGACTCGCTCGGCCAAGATCCTGCGCCGCGCGGTGCGTGCCACAGTTCTCGGCGAGGATCCCGGAGACATGTCGTCGCTCGAAAATCCGAGCGCTCTGGAGGCCATCCAGAAGTCACTTCGATGACGGTCTTCTTCCTGGTTCGGCATGCCGTAACCAAAGACACCGGTCGGAAACTGACCGGATGGCTTCCGGGCGTCCATCTCACAGAGGAAGGCCGCATCCAGGCGCGCACGACATCGGAAGCCCTCGCGTCGGTCGATCTCTCCGCGGTGTTTTCGAGCCCTATCGACCGCACGCTGGAAACGGCGCGGATCATCGCCGCGGCCCACGACTTGAAGGTGTCCGTCCGCAAGCAACTGGGGGAAGTCGAATACGGACGGTGGACGGATCGACCCCTTCGATCTTTGATGCGCACGCGCTTATGGAGCACCGTGCAGGCATGGCCATCGGGTGCTCGTTTCCCCGACGGTGAGTCATTGAGGGAGGTTCAATCGCGCGCGGTGGGCGAGATGGAAGCGATCCGTGTGAAACACCCGAAGTCGACCGTGTGCGTCGTCAGCCATGGCGACGTCATCAAGCTGATCACCGCCCACTATCTCGGCGTGCACATCGACCTGTTCCAGCGGATCGTCATCGCGCCGGTGTCCTGGACGACGATCGCGGTGTCCGAGCATGGCCCTAAGGTGTTGACCGTGAATTCCCTGCCGCAAGGAGACCAGCGCTCCGCTTTCGGGAGGTCCTCGTGAGCGACTTGAACATCGTCCCCGACATCTTCACAGCCGACTATGTCGGCACACCGGGCCGGCGAACGTTCTATGTGCAGTCGCGCTCGAGTTCGGGGACCAACAGTTTCTCCGCCGAGAAGCAACAGGTTGCCGTGCTGGCCGAGAGACTTCGCGACATGTTGCTTGCCATCGACGAAGAAGACACTGTGCGCGCCGCACCTCCCGCCCGCGATCCGGCCCTGGCTCTGGAGGAACCCGTCGTTGCGCAGTGGCAAGTAGCCGCGATCGGGTTGGGCTACGAGGAAGAGTCGGATCGATTCATCGTTCTGCTGCAACCGGCGGACGACGAAGCCCCCGACGAGGACGTATCGGTGCGGTTCACGCTTAGACGAGATCAGGTCCGATCGTTCGTCCTGCATACCGTCGCCATCGTCGAAGAAGGAAGGCCCACGTGCCAGCTGTGCGGCCTGCCGATCGATCCAGAGGGACATCGATGCCCGGCCTCGAACGGCCACCGGCTGACGACGATCTGACGCCCGACGCGCTTCAGACCCTTACCTCGGGCGATGTCGAGGTGTTGGGGCTGCTTCCGTATTCGTCGAACTACACGTTTCTGGCGCGCGTCCACGACCGAGGTAACGGTGTCCTCGCGGTGTACAAGCCGACCCGAGGCGAGCAACCACTCTGGGATTTTCCTGAAGGAACACTCGCCGCCCGCGAGTGCGCGGCATTCATCGTGTCGGAGGCCGCGGGATGGAACATCGTTCCGCCCACAGTTCTTCGCGACGATGCCCCTCTTGGAAGCGGTTCCCTTCAACTTTTCGTCCAGCACGATCCGGATCGTCACTACTTCGCGGTAATGGACGAGTACCGCGACGACCTACGTGTGTTCGCGGCGTTCGATGTAATCGCGAACAACGCCGACCGAAAGGCCGGGCACGTGATCGAGGATGCAGCCAAGAGGTTATGGGCAGTCGATCACGGTCTAACGTTCAACGTCGACCGCAAACTGCGAACGGTGATCTGGGCATTTGCCGGCGAAAGTCTCGATGAGCGCTTGAGAACGGACCTCGAAAGACTCGGCGAGATGCTCGACGGATCTTTCGGGCGGCGGCTTGGCGAGGTCCTTTCCGATGCCGAGGCCGAGGCAACTCTCGATCGGGTCGAGGCTTTTCTGGTGGAAGACACTTTCCCGGCCCCCGAAGGCGATCGCCCGCTGCCGTGGCCGCTCGTGTAATTCTGGTTACGACCTCATGCCCGGGTGGCGGAATTGGTTATACGCGGCAGACTTAAAATCTGCTGGCCGAAAGGCCGTGTGGGTTCGAATCCCACCCCGGGTACCGCGATCACATCCGTGACCTGAGACGCGTCAGTATGCGCGCAACTCCCTTCGACAGGGCATCGCCGGCAAGGAGTGTCGGGATGAATCCAACGAAGTAATAGACGTCATTCTGCGACCCGCCGATTGCTCGAGCGATCGCGTCCCCTAAAAGTCCCAGAGCAATGGCGAGAACGGTCGTTAGCACGAAGACCGATCCCGTGCGCCTACGCCGCGCTCCGTACGTGACGGCATCCACGATGCCGGCCGCGACGACTCCGATGAAGAATGCAGCGATCGCCATCCAGAGAGGCTAGCTCGGTACTCCCGCTCCGAACTTCGGTCCGCCTACCTGGCGGATCAACAGAACGTTCACGCCCGAGCCGGTTCCCGTTGCGGGACCATCGGAGGCGTAGACGGCGAAGGCCGTTCCGTCGGGAGCGATCGCGTTCCAGATGTAGTCGAGCAGGTCTCGGTTGTTTCCGAATCCCGGAACACCACACAAGATGCCCGAGAAGCAGATGTCTTGCGTGTGTATCGGCGTCTGGGTCACGCGCGTTCGTTGTACCGCGGGATGTGTGGTGTTGGCGTGCGTTATGCGAGCGATTTCCGGATACCAGGCCTGGGGCGTCGAGGGGTCGGTGTTAGATCCACGGATGTAAGCCATCGCCAGCGTGCCGGGTGAGCCCGCCGCGATCGATCCGTAAACGTTCGTCGCACCGGCTTCGCCGACGTCTGTGAGCTTGCTCCAGTGCTTGCCGTGATCGGAGCTGTAGGTCAGCCACGTGGACTCGTGCTTGTCGTGGCCTCCGTTGGCCAGCGCATAGAGCGTCCCGTTCTTATCGATGGTGAGCCAGTTGAATCCGTCGATGAACGAATCGCCCGCGGCTCCGAGGTAGACGGGGTAGCTGACGAATTGCTGGCCTGCGGCACCGTCCTCGAGGTGAGCCACGTAGAGCCTGTCGGGAACGCCGGTCGGGTTCTTCTGACCGTAACTCTCGGCACTGTCGATGCCGTAGAGCACCCATAGGTCGCCGGTCTTGGGGTCTGTCGCCGTATGGTCGACGTAGGCGTTCTGATTCGTCACGAGTGCTTCGCCGGCGTTGGGGGAACCGCCACCCGCCTCGGCCGGCACAACGCCGGTCCCATACAGAGGGATGGGTGTGGTCGAGAACGTCTTGCCGCCATCGGTCGAGACGTAGCAGTACGGCACGGCATCGAAGCCCTTCGCAACGACGTACACGGTCTTGCCTGCAACCGCTAGCCACGGGCGGTCGTAGACGTCCTCGTGGATCTGCGTCGTCGTCCAGTGAAGGCCGGCATCGGTCGAGCGGTGGATGTAGATGCCCTGCTCGAGGCTGAGATCGGCAGCGATGACGGTGTTGTTGTCGATCCAGTGCATGTCCCAGTCGCCGCCGCCCGTCTTGGCGAACGTCGGTTGGATGTGATCGAACGTCTTGCCCCCATCGGTCGAGCGCCACAGGTTGGCCGGCGAGCCGCTGAGGCCGTCGGCCAGGACGACCTTGCCATCGGGACTGATCGAGACGTTGGGCTCGCCGCCGCCGCCGGGAAGAACCGTCGTCTGGAACTGCAGAGGGGTCTTAGAGGCGGAATGGCCCGAGGTGGTTGCCACCGCAGCCAATGGAAAGGCGACCACCAAAGCGGACGCGAGCGCGATCGGGGAGCGAAGGAACCTCGTGATTGATGTCATAACCGCTCAGATTCGCCGTGATCGGGCTCTTCCCTGCACTCGGCAGGGCGCCTCTCTTTAGGGCTCGAGGAAGGTTTGCCTTCCTACCGACGGAACGAGGCCTTTGTCCGTTTTTTGATTCACGAAAAGCAGATAGGGGCCGGGCGGAGCGACGTTTCCGTTCGGGGGCGTTTTCACGACGATGGTGTGGCCCGCCCGGGCGATCACCGGAAGGACGACCGACCGCTGGTCGCCGTCGACCAGGTGTGTGAGCGACGTGTTCCTCACGAGGACCACGCTGTCGATCGAAGAGGCGTCACCTTTGATCGTGATCGCCATCTGCTTCCCGTAGGAAAGCTTTTTGGGAGCCTCGCGTATCTGCGGGCGCGGCCCCCAGAACATGTATGGAGGCGAGTAGATCTCGAAGCTCGGATCGCGGCCGTCGTTCGGGGAGAAGCCCCCGGGAAGAGTCCTGTTGGATCCATACAGCGTCGAGATCGGCGCGTGACCGCCGACGAGCACTCGTCCGTCGGGCAAGAGGGCCGCGGTGTTGTGATACGTGCGCGGGTTGTGCGAGTTGGCAACGGGCGTCCAATTGCCGGTCGTTGGATCGAACATCTCTGCGTTCTGGACCGGGAAGCCGGTGCCCGGGCCCACCACCTCATCGCGGTTGGCGCCGTTGAACGCGATCGTCTGGCCTGTGGGCAAGAGAACCGCAGTCGAATACCACCGCGGCTCCGCGAGGTCGCCCGTCGCCTTGGTAGTCATCGTCTCGGTGCCGCCCGAAGTGTCGACGGTCGTGATCGCGGATGTCGGAACCGCGAGATAGCTGCCCGGCGTCGTTCCCAAGACCCCGCCGGCCGAGAGAAAGCTCGCGCTCGAGTAGTTGCCTTTCTGATCTGGGGTCAGCGGCTGCATTATCGAGAACGTCGAGCCGCGGAAGCCCGGCGTCAACGTCCCCACACCCGGAGCTCCAAGGTTCGTCCATGTCTTCTTGGCCGGGTCGTAAGACGACGCGAAGTTCCACGCCGGCTCGTCGTAGCTCTGACCCGAGGGGTTGAAGTCTTGCCCGGCCGCGTTGTAGAAGACGTGCCCATCTGGAAGCAAACTCAGCCGCGGGAACAACGGCAACGATTGATCGGCCGCCGAACCGTTGTAGGTCCACTTACCGGTGGCCGGGTCGTACGTTTCCGTCTGCTTGACGTTGGTTCCGGAATCGGCGGGACTGTCGGGATAGATCGGCTTGAGCAGTTTCCGCACGCCGCTCGCGATGAACGTCTTACCGTCGCCGAGCGTGACCATCGTTGGGTACCAACGTCCGTAGTGCATCGAACCGGTTTGGGTCCACGTGTTGGTTTTGGGATCGTAGATGCGCGTGTTTCTAAGACCCTGTAGCTCGACCACGCCGTAGGGGGCCGCGTCGGGACCGGGATCGTTGAAGTAAAGAGTCCCTCCGGTGACGAGCACGCGCCCGTCGGCCAAGAAGTTGAGATCGGAGCAGAACAGCGCGCCGTCGTTGTACTTCTCGGTAGAGCCCGTTCCCGGCACCAGTGGATCCGGAGTGTCTTTAGCTCCCGCGTCTTTCGGCGTCGGGATGCTCCATCGAGGATGACCGCCACCGAGATCAAGCAGCCGAGCCTGGTCGTTGACGGAAACCTTTCCGAACTCCGCGGCGATGCCGTTCTTTACGTTCTCGGTTCCTTCGAGCGCGTTCCAATAGACGATCTTTCCGTTAGCGAGGATGGTCATCGAGCCCGCGGCCGGCTTGCATTCGAGGTGGCCACCGTTCGGGTCCTTGACCTCGATGCACTTCTTCTTGGTGGGTTTGCCGAGGATCGTCGGCTCCTCGAAGGGTGCGGAGAAGGTGCCGAGGGTGGCGGCGTCCTGTCCACTTGCGGCCCGGGGCCGGGTGACCGCGGAAGCCGGCATCGCGATGCCCGAGACCAAGAGCCCCAGGACGGCGATCGCCAGCGCAACGTTTGACATGCGACTACGCATCCGCCCCGCCTCTCAGCTTGCTTTGCCCGCGGATCGTTCTTCTCCGCGGGCGCCCCGGTTCCTGCCGGACCCTGAGTCCCGTCGCGCAAGTACTCACAAAAGGGAGGAATCGGACCTAGGCGGGTAGAAGGCCTCCACCAAGACCCATCGGCCGGGAGGTTTCTCATGCGGCGGTTCATGGCCTTTTCTCTGGCGGTCGTCGTGATCGCGGCTTTCGTAGGTCCGGCGGCGGCCGGATCGAGCCCCCATCCAGCTCGGACGCGTTCGGAAGTCACCCCCAAGGCGGCATGGGGCGGCTGGAAGCCGCGGCCCGCGACCTACGGGATAGCGGTCCAGCACGACATCTTGGTCAAGATGAGCGACGGCGCGAGGCTCGACGTAGACGTCTACAGGCCGGCCGCCAAGGACGGTTCACCTGCCCCGGGGAAGTTCCCGGTCATCCTCACCCAGACGCCTTACAACAAGAACTCCGGCACCCTTGCGTTCGAAGCGCCGTATCTGATCCAACGCGGTTACGCACAGGTCATCGCGGACGTTCGCGGCACCGGTAGTTCGGAAGGAACGTGGAACTCCTTCGGAGCGCGCGAGCAGAAAGACGGTTACGAGCTCGCCAAGTGGGCCATTGCGCATCCGTGGTCGGATGGACGGCTGGCGCTTTATGGAACCTCCTACGGAGCGATCAACCAGTTGTTGACCGCGGCGCAGCATCCGCCGGGCCTCAAGGCTGCTTTCCCGATCGTTCCGATGTCGGACGCGTACAGGGATATCTCGGGATCCGGCGGCCAGGTGAACACAAGCTTCATCCCCTCGTGGTTGGGTCTTGTCACCGCGCTGGGCCTCCTTCCTGCCGAGTACGGCGGCAGCGATCCCCAGGAAGCCGCAACGGTTCTTGCCGACCACGTTCAAGGAGCCGCCAAGTTCCAAGTGGCGGCGGCAAGTGGCGCGCTTCAAGGCGACTCGCACGCTTACGACGGCGCGTTCTACCATCTGCGGTCGCCGATCGACGTGATCGACAAAGTAAAAGTCCCTACGTTTATCGCCGGCGGTTGGTTCGATCTGTTCCAACGTGGTGAGCCTCTGTTGTTTCAGCGTTTGCGCGCGAATGGTGTGCCGACAAAGCTGGTTATGGGGCCTTGGTACCACCTCACCGCCGGCAATGGTCTCCCCGTAGACGGAGTACCGAACCTGGACGTCTTGTCGCTGAGGTGGTTCGACCACTACGTCAAGGGCGTGCCGGACCCCGGCCTCGGAAAGGTTCCCGACGTCACGTATTACCTGAATGGCGATGGGCACTACCACATGGCTTCTTCGTGGCCGCCGCCGGGAGTTCATTTTCAGCAGGAGTACCTGTCGGGCCCCGCACTTCCCGGCGCGCCGGGCACGTTGTCAGACAAAGTGCCCGCCCACCAAAGCGCAGACGCCGTCCCATGGGATCCAGTTTCGGGGGCGTGCAGTCGATCTACCGTGCAGTGGAGCGCCGGTGGTGGGGCGGGCTCGCCGTGCGAATCCGACAACGAAGCCAACGACGCGACCGGTGTCTCCTATGACTTGAAGGTGCCCAAACAGATGACCGTCGCGGGCCCAGTTGCTGCCCGGCTGTTCGTGTCGACGAGCACTTCGGACGCGCAATTGACGGTCCGCGTCGAGGACGTGGATGCGAACGGACGAGCGACCCAATTGACTGCGGGTTGGAGCGTCTTGTCGCTTCGCGCCCTAGATCGCTCGAAGAGTGACATCGTCGACGGTGTGATCGTGCGTCCCTATCACCCGTTCACGAAGGCGTCCGTCCTTCCGGTTAAGAGCGGTCATGTGTACGAGGTATGGGTCGAGATCTTTCCGACGGCTGCGAGCTTCGCGACAGGGCACTCGCTCCGCGTCAGCATCCAGGCTGCCGACGAGCCCCATCTGACGGCGCCTCTTCCTCAAGGCGAGAACGAGGCCGGCGGAGTTCTGAGCATCTATCACGATGCCAAATACCCGTCGGAGTTAGTGGTACCCGTCGCGAAACAGTAGTTGTCGCGTTTTAGATCCGTAGTAGCCGCGTTTAGATCCGATCGATCCCGCTAAGTGACATGCGGGGACCGAATCGCGGCGCTTTCGGCCCTCGTGCTTCGATCAGTCTGATCGCGCGGCCGCGTTGACCGCGATAGGGCTCGAGCAGCTCGAGCATCCTGTCGTCGGTCGCGCGCGGCTCGCCCGCGAGCACCCACGCAACGTTATTCGGCAAGTGGTAGTCGCCGACCTCGACCGCGTCCGGATCGCCGAGAGCAATGCCGGCAACGATGGCAGTGGTCCACGCGCCGATGCCCGGGATCGCTTGGAGTCGCCGCCTTGCTTCAGCTCGGTCGAGCGAAGAGATGCCCTCCAATCGTCGTGCAGACGCACATACTTGCTTGATGATCGTCGCGCGTTTTCGCTCGACGCCGAGCGGATGGAACTCGTAGTAAGGAAGTTCGGCGATGACTTCGGGTCGTGGCTGGAGCCACAACTTTCGGGGGCCGGGAGCTTTTTCCCCGTAGCGGTAGACGAGCTTTCTGAAAGAAACCCGTGCCGCAGCGCCCTGGATCTTCTGCTCCAGGATCGTCGGTATCAACACCTCGACCACCGCGTCCGAGCGGCCGATGCGAAGCCCCGGAGTGCGCCGGTGCATCTCGCGTAGTCGTGGATGCTCGGGAGAGAACGCAGAGGGGTCGTCTTTCTCGCCGAGAAGATCCGGTGCGGAATCAAGAAGGAACGAAGACCCCGGCCCCCATGCCGACACTTCGACGCGATCCGAGCCAATGGCGATGTGCTGGAGCGCCGGTCCGTCGGGCGTGCGAGTGGCGCGCCAGACTTGGTCGTGACCGTCGAATCGGATACATGGATCGGTTATCCCGTGCGCGAGCCCCCGCAGTGTCAAAGACAGATCGAGTGGGCGAGACAGCCGAAGAGCTCGCGAGGGCATCGTTCGAGAGTACCGGCGCGTACTTCGTGCTTTACCGCCGGTCCGCGTTCAGATCCTGCAGGTAGCCAGGCCTCTCTTCTCGAGGTACTGCTGGTGATAGTCCTCGGCTTCCCAGAACGTTTCCGCCGGGACGATCTGGGTGACGATCGCCTTCTTGAACCTGCCCTCGGCCTCCAGCTGTTCCTTCGAAGCCAGCGCCGCCTTCTCTTGCTCGGGAGAGTGGAAGAAGATCACCGAGCGATATTGCGTTCCGAAGTCGGGGCCTTGGCGATTCAGTTGTGTCGGATCGTGGCTCTTCCAAAAGACGTCCAGAAGCTCTTCGTAAGAGACCCGGTCGGGATCGAATGTCACCTGAACGACTTCAGCATGACCCGTTCGATCGGTGCAGACCTGCTCGTAAGACGGGTTCTCCAGAGCACCACCTTCGTAGCCAACGGCGGTGGCTTTGACGCCGAGCACCTGCCGGTACTCGGCTTCGACCTGCCAGAAGCAACCCGCTCCGAACGTTGCTTTCTGCTCCATGGAACCTCCTGGGTCATGTCCGTCATCCACATCAACCAGAGAGCCGGGGGTCGCGTTCCCGGCTGCGGATCGAGCTCTGAAGCTCTTGAGCTTAGGAGAGTCTGAGTCATAGTGACGACGTGGAAACGGTCGTTCGGGCTCACCAGCTGACCAAGCGCTACGAGCGCACGGTGGCCGTCGACGGCGTCGATCTCGAGATCGAGGCGGGCGAGCGAGTCGCGTTGCTCGGCCCGAACGGTGCCGGCAAAACGACGACCTTGATGATGTTGCTTGGCGCTATATCTCCGGATACCGGCTGGATCGAGATCGTCGGTGAGCGTCTGCCCCGGGGCCGCAGCCGAGCGATGCGAAGTGTTGGCTTCTCGGCCGGGTACATGCCGCTGGCGGAGCGACTGCGAGTCAAAGAATTCTTGAAGCTCTTCGCACAGCTCTACGGGATCTTGGATCCGAACGACAGGATCGATGAAGGTCTCGAGAGGTTTCGCGTCCCGCACTTAGCGCAGGCCATGGGGACCGAGTTGTCCTCGGGGCAGCGCACTCTCGTCGGGATAGTCAAAGCAACCCTGCATCGACCCCGGCTTTTGGTTCTCGATGAGCCCACCGCGTCGTTGGATCCCGACGTTGCGTTGCGCGTGCGCACCGGTCTACAAGATCTTTGTCGCACGGAGGGAACCGCTTTGCTCATCACCAGTCACAACATGCTCGAGATCGAACGACTCTGCGAGCGCGTGGTGTTCTTGTCGAACGGCCGAATCATCGCGGACGGCGCACCGGAAGCGGTCGCCGCTCGTTTCAACACGGCCGATCTCGAAGGCGTGTTCTTGCAGCTCGCCGGCAGCGACCACGATCCTCCCAAGCCGCAGCAAACGGACCGTCCGGCATGAGC
>JAXDJM010000246.1:0-3354 GCA_034665605.1 Actinomycetota bacterium
GGGCAGCCGCTGACGGGCCCGCCCGAACAGTTGCAGGAGCAGAACCGCGTGAGGTTCGAGCACGTCGGCAAGAAGCGCTGCTGCCTGCTCGCTCGATAGTTTCTTGCCTGCAACCCGCTCGCCGAAGTCACTCGTCGATCGTTCGATCGTCGCGTGGGTGGCGGTGAAGAACAGCTCCTCTTTGGATTTGAAGTACCTATAGAACGAGCCTTTCGCAACCCCGGCCCGTGTGCACAGCTCGTCGACGTTCACCTCTGCGTAGTTGCGTTGCGTGAAGGTTTCCAATGCTCCTTCGAGCAGGCGCGCTGCCGGGTCTCGGCGCGGCCGGCGCATCTTGATGTCGATCGCGCGATCCCACATCTCGGCTTTGAACGCTTGATCGGATGTCAGCCCCATCAGTTCGGGAAGGATCGACTTGATCTCTTCGAGCGGGAGCCCCCTGCGGTCGCGCAAGAGCCTGATGAGCCTGAGCCCGCGCACGTGCCGCTCGTCGTAGAGGAATTGGTTGGCGGCAGCATGTTCGGGCTGGGGGAGTAGTCCCAGTTTCACGTAATGATGAACCGAAGCGCGCGGGACGCCGGTGCGTTCTACGAGGTCCGAGATCGGAAACTTGTTCGCCACGACAGTTCGTCATCCTAGGCTCAGCAGCCGCTGTCGGTCGCTCCTTTGGATCCGAGCGTCGGAGTCGTCCACCCCGCTGCTGCGTTTCCGATGAGCCGCGCGAGGAGCTGCCGCGTATGCGATTGGGGTACCGGACGGCCGGTCACGATCGCCTGGACGATGTCGTCGGCTTCGGGATCGTGCATCAATCCACCGTGCGTTGCGATCGCGTAGTAGTGGCGTGCCCCGGCGAAGGGTTGATAGCCATCGACCGAGTCGGCCATCGCCATCACTTGGGTCTCGTGCACGCCCGAGGGCAGTTGCTCTTCCTGCAGCGACGTAGCCAGGCGCCCGCAGTCGATGAGGCTTCGGAAGAACGGCGCGTCCACCGACACTTGCAGGGGGCCGAGGTGGCCGACCAGCAGTGCGATGCCGCGCAGCGCCCATCCCGATCCGAGCCCGGCCCCATCGAGTCCTGCAGCCGGGTAGTAGACGGCCGGCCTCACGCGCGGCATGTCCAGCGCGACGAAACGATCGACGGCGTTGCTCTGCGGTTGGTAGAGCTTCAACAGGTAGTAACGCGCGACGATCGCCCCTTCACTTTCGGCGACGATCGTCACCGGGTGCCCGTACGCCGCGTGAAGCGCATCTATCTGTTGAGCCATCCGAGCCGCCGATACCGCGAGCGGTTCCTCTGTGTCGCTCGACGTGTACGGCAAGGGCCGGTTGCCCTGCATGCCGCGGTACGAGTAGCGCCACTGAGCAAAGCGCTGCGGCAGGTTGAACGGGGGCGTGCGATCGGTGTGTGAGCCGAAGCCTCCGGCGACAAGCAAGGGACGACCGTGGGCGTGAGCGGGGATGCGCGCGATCGAGCGCGGCGACAGATGGGTGAAGGTCGACTTCTTGCGGGCGAATCCCCCCGCCGCTCCTCCGACGGCGACGGCGAAGGTCAGCACGATCGCGACCGGCAACAGGATCTGCCGCTTCCTGTGCAACAGGGGAGCCGGGATCCCTCGAACCATCGCGTGGTAAGTGAACGCGTTGAGCGCTCCACACGCTGCCGTCGCCAGCATCGCGATCGGGAAGGTGGCCCCCGCGGCGAGCGCCCCGCCGACCGTGAGCCACACGAACGCGAGCCCGATCAGCCAGGCGCTGTTCCACTGCGGCCGCCACTCCCACCATCTCCCGGCCGCTTGGGACATAGCGCCGCGATGGATCAGTAGCGCAACGATCACGACCGGAGGCAGGCTCGCAAAGAATAGATAGGACACTCCGATCACCGAGAACCCGAACATCAGGGCGACCCACGGCAGCAGCAGGACGGCCGCGACGGCGTAGAACACGGTCGTTCGGCGGGCGGCGGCAAGGATCGAGGGGGCATCGTCGTCGTGCCACGCGGCCCTCACCAGATAGGCGCCGATCAAGCTCCGCAGCACGATGACCGCGCAGAGCTCGAGGCCGAGCGTCAGCCATGAGTTGTGGTACACGGACACCCATCTGAGGTCGTGGAACAGGTCGAACGGCGGGGGAGCCGTCACCTGAGGCCCGATGGCCGCCGTCTGGGAGTCGGGGGCGGTCCGAAGCAAGGCGGTCTCGATAAGCGGAGCGAGCACGCACGGCGCGATGAGCTTCCAGTTGGACCAGAAACCGGCCCCCCGGTCGCTTATGTCCGGATACGACCTATGGTGCAGCCCACGCATCGGCATACCTCTATTTTCTTCCCGAGTTGGCCCCGGGGCATCAAGCCCGCGTGCGTAGGCCCGATAAACACATATAGGCGCAGGATGTCCTCTCCCGAGCGGCGAACCGGCTAGGAGTCGATGACAACTCAACCGTGCACCGAAAAGTCCTCTAAAAAGGCGACGATCGTGCGTTGGATCCGGATCGTCGGAACCCTCGCCACCCTAGCTCTGGCGGCGCGCCTGGTTATCCCGCACATCGCAGAGATGAGAGCCAGCGCGGCTCTTCTCGCGGGGTCGGCATGGCTCGCCCTCGTCGGCATGTTCGGCTGCCAGCTCGTCTCGAACCTTGCCTACGGAGAGCTCGTTCACACGGTCTTACGTTCCGCCGACCAGTCCGCACCGCGTCACCTCGTTCAGCGAGTGATGGTTGCAGGCACGTGTGTGCAGCGAACGGTCCCGTGGGGTTCGGGCGTGTCGCTCGCCGTCATCGTCGGTGCGCTAAGACGTGGCGGGCTCGATGCACCTCGCGCCACTGCTTCCGTGATCGCCAGCGGCATGTTGTCGTCGTTCGTGCTCGCACTTTTCCTGCCACTGACCGCGGTCACAGCGGTGCTCTTGGGGGCCGGCGGCGGAATGGTCACCGGAGTCATGGTGGTCGCCGCGATCGTCATCGCAACTGCCCTCGTTGCTCGCATCGCATCCAAGCGGCCCGCATTGTTGGGCGCATTCATCGAGAAGTTGTTCCGGCCCGCGTCGCGCGGCCCTCTCAAGAAGATCATCAAGCCTCAGGCGTTTGCCGCCATGGTCGTTCGAGCGGTATCGGGTGTGGAGATGTTGATGTCGGACCGGCGTGCGCTTGCGAAGGCGTTCTTCTGGGCGCTCCTTAACTGGGCGGCCGACCTCGGCGTGCTGATCGCGGTTGCGGTCACGCTGGCGCCGGGGATCAGCCTGCCCGGCTTGGCTCTCGCATTCGTCATCGGCCAGCTCGTTGCGGCGGTTCCGATCACGCCGGGCGGTGTCGGGATCGTCGAAGCGACGGTCACTGCCGCTCTCGTTGCGCAAGGTGCCAATC
>JAXDJM010000247.1:0-3393 GCA_034665605.1 Actinomycetota bacterium
ATGAGGTCGTCGGGTCGCACGTCGGCGAGCGAACCCTTCTTTGCGCGACCGATCGGCGTTCGTGCAGCTGCGGCGATGACTGCCTCGGGCATAAGGCGACTCCTTATTCGGGCGGGTCCTATGGATCGGGGGATCCACAGGACCCTAACGTTGATGCAGCCCGGTTATTTCTTGATGGTCGCCTGAGCAGATGACCCGTTGTAGGTGTCGTCTCCCCCGTATGTCGCTTGAGCCGTCGAGGGAGCCTTGTTCTTGAACGTGATGAGGAATCTCGCGATGCCGTTGGCGTCGGTCGTAGCCGTTCCCAGCACGGTTCCATCTGCGCTGAACGTGATCGTCTTTCCGGCGACCGCCGTTCCATCGTCGGGTTCCGTAAGTGTGGCCGTTGCCGGGTAGGCGCTACGACTCTTTGGTCCGAGCGTGAGTGTCATCGAAGTGTCTTCGTGGGTTATCTCAAACGAGCCTTCGGCACTCGAACCACTGTGGTCGGCGTCGCCGGCGTAGCTCGCGGCTTGTGTCGTCTGGCGCGGTGGCCCGGTGAGATTCACCGACACGGTGGCGACACCATTCGCATCGGTCGTGGCGCTTCCCGCGTCCGATCCGTCAAACGTGAACGTGATGCTGCGTCCCTCGAGTGGGCCGCTTGCTCCCGTTAGCGTCGCCGAGAGATGTGCTCCATCGGTCGCAGCACCCGAGGTGTCGCCGGTCAGCCGAAGGTGAGTCTGTTCGCGTGGGGCGGCACTGCTCTGGCCGAGAACGGTCGGGACCAGCGACACTTTGATCGTGTTCGCGTAGCCGTCACCGACGTTCGTAGGTTGTTGGGTCGGCGCGGCCCACACGTACTGCTGCCCATCGACTTCGGTCGCCGGCTTCGGCAGCGTCGCGTTATCCGTGTCGTTGGTAAAGAAGAAGTGGAGACCGTGGCATCCGAAGCAGCCTTGCCGCCACGGGCCGTTGAGGCTGTAGCCGGGGCTCTGAGCGGTGCTCTTGCCGATCCCGCCGGGGAGCGTTGTTCCGCCGGTGCTCGATGGGTTCCCGTAGCAGGGTCGCTTGGCATAGTCGTTCGCTGCGCTGTTCGAAGAGCCGTTGAGATCGGAATACGAGTCACCGGGGTGGATCCGCGGCGATGGATCGTCGCCGGTCCCGTCGTCGAAGCATGAGTCGTCACGGTAGTAAGGCTGGACGACCGGGTTCTCTGCATCCTTCGCGTCGTTCAGCTGGAACATGTAGACGAGCGAGCCGTTGTTGTCCTTGCCCGAGACCTCTTCCCAGTTGTAGAAGGCGAGCGGGCGAGCGAACGACGGGTCGGTCACGTCGAAGTACGCGCTGCCGGTTACGGGGTTGGAGTCGATGTTGCCGACCTCGTCGTTCTGTCCGTCGATCGGCACGCCGTTCGGTGTTTGCTCGTTGTAGTAAGTCGAGACGGCGTCGTGGTTGTTGTCCCACGATGTGTAGAGACCGTCGGGCGGGATCGGGTGCACCCGCAGGTGATAGCGGTAAACGTAGTAGTCACGGTAGTAGTACTCGATCTTTGTGACGTTGGTACCGGAGTCCGCGCCCCAGACCTCGCGGATCGCACGAACGGGGCCGGAGCGCTCGCCGAGGAGACCGGCGTTTGCTTCCCAGTTCACCTGCTCGTCTTCGAAACCGACGACCGAGACGTTCGAATCGGGGGTCTGCTGAAAAGCGCGGCCCTTCCAACGGTCGATCAGGTCGGGCCCGTAGTTGACCGGGTCGTTCGCGTAGAGAGCGACTTGTCCGGGCAGCGCCACTTGGGTCGAGCGCACCATCCAGCGTCCACTCGCATGAAGCTTGTAACTACGCGTGCTGACCGTCATCCCATCGCGCGGGAAACGATCGGTCGAGGTCCGGACGGTCCCATTGGGATCGCACACGGTCCCGTGCAGGTTCGGCCCGTAGCCGGTGTTCGACGTGCCGAGCTTCTCGGGGTCTTCTGACGAGAAGCTGTTGCGGTCGATCCACTGATCGGCGTTCGCATCGCGCTGGTAGGACACGTAGCCGTTGGCGCCGTTGAAAGACGGCCCTTGCGTCGTCAAGAACAGGTAGACGTAGCTCTGATTGCCCGTAAGGGGATCGGTCAACGTGATCTCTTGGCGGGCCGACATGTTGTTGCCCGGGTTGACGATCGCTCCGTCGGGAGCGTGCGCGGTGGTGTCCGCTTGGAGTCCGCCGTCGGATGCCATGAAGGCAAGTTCGTCGTCGTCGTCAAAGGTCGCCACGGGGTCGGTGGTCGGATCGCCCTTCAACTGGCTCGTGTCCTGGGAGGGGTCATAGGTGGCGTTGCACTGACCTGCGGTCTTTTTCCACGCCTCCTGGTCCCACTGGTAGGTGAGTTCCTCGTCGGTCCCGGAGTAGAAGGAGAAACTCGAGTGCGCGTTCGCGAGGAAGTAGGGGAAGCGCTGGTCTACCTGCACGGGCACTTCCTGCCAGCCGGCGGTCGTCATCTTGTAGGCCGTGATCTCGTTGACCGGCGCACCGGGTCGAGGATCGGGCGGGACCGTGAGCGTGCCGTTATGTGCATCGCGGAAATTCGTCGAGGTGTCACAGTCTTTCGGGTCCGGGTTAGGCATCCCGTAGCCGCTGTCGCCTGATCCACACGGATACGGCTTAGCGACACCCTGTGCGGGCAGACGCGACCAATCGGGGAATTGCGATCCCGTCATCACGACGGCTTCTGCATTCCTGTTGACATCGGTGACGGCGGCGCTCGCGTGCCCCGCAAGCGGGCCGAGCGAAACGATGAGTGACGTTGCGATTAGCCACGAAATGAGCCGTTTCATAACGATTTGAACTCCCGTTTTGATTGGTTCAGCAGGTCTCCGAGGTGGTTCTCCGGGGCCTCTTGCCTTCCTTCTCCCGCCTCGAGAAAAACCTGACCTGACAGTCAAGAGGTCGTTCGCTACCGTGGCCATGAAGGATTGAAGCGGGTCGAGTTTTGGAAGCACCATGGATCGGGAGGTCAACATGACCGTGACAGAAGAACTTCAACAGGTGGGCCTGTGCGATGAAACATCGCAACCGCACCTCACCAATAAGGGCCGGGAATGGTTGCGCCTTCTAGGTGAGTTGGAATCGCTCGAAGTCGTAGACCTCGGCGAAGCGAACGCCGACTTCGTCTTGTCGACGAGCGGGATCTTCCGCTAGCTCGATCTGTCTCGCGGCCGGACCGGATCGAGGGCCGGCAAGCGGTCGACTGCAAGCTCCGTGTAGTTATGGGCCTCGTCGGCGCGCGGCAATAAGCCTTGCTTTGCCGCCGACAGATGGGCACAAGAAGTCACCACCGCCATGTGGGTGAAGGCCTGCGGGAAGTTCCCCAAGGGCTCGCCCGTAGTGATGCTCGCTTCTTCGGCGAAGAGGCCGACATCGTTTCCG
>JAXDJM010000248.1:0-3649 GCA_034665605.1 Actinomycetota bacterium
GCAGGGCGCACTCGGAGTCGAACACCTCTTCACGCTGACCGGCGGTCACATCTTCCCGATCCTCGACGGCTGTCACCAAGACGGCATCTCGATAGTCGATTTTCGTCACGAGCAAAGTGCAACGTTCGCCGCCGAAGGATGGGCGCGGCTGACGCGCTCGCTAGGAGTCGCGGCCCTAACGGCGGGACCCGGCATCACGAACGCTATGAGCGCACTTGCGCAAGCGCGCTTCAACCGCGCGCCGCTACTTGCACTGGGTGGCCGCGCTCCCACGTTCAGATGGGGGCAGGGATCTCTGCAGGAGATCGACCATGTGCCGTTCGTGGATCCGATCGCCCCCGCTTCGACCGTGGAACCCGGCGACGACATAGCGGCACGCGTACTCGAAGCGGGCATTGCTGCACAGACCGCCCCGCGCGGCCCCCGATTCCTCGACTTCCCGCTCGACGCCTTGTTCAACATGATGGATCTCACCGAGCAGCGTCCGGCGGAACCCACGCTGCACGAACCGAGTAGCAAGGACATAGACGCCGTCGTCGCGCTCCTGAAGGAGGCGCAACGGCCGGTGCTGATCGCGGGAAGCAACGTGTACATGGACCGGGCCGAGAACGCTCTCGTCGCATTTGTCGAAGCGGCCGAGATCCCAACCCTCGTGAACGGGCAGGGTCGCGGTTGCATCCCTGCCGACCACCGGCTCGCGTTCGCGAGGGCGCGATCCAAGGCGTTCAAGGATGCCGATCTCGTGATCGTTGCAGGCACGCCGATGGACTTCAGGTTGGGCTTCGGTCAGTTCGAAAAAGCCAAGGTCGTTCATCTCGACAACCATCCAGATCTCATCGCCACGCACGTGGATCTGGCGGCTGCAGTGGCGGCCGATCTATCGATGACATTCGCTGCCCTGAGTCACTCTCTCGGCGCGCCATCCGACACCAAGGCTTGGGTCGAGGAGCTGCGCGCCGTAGAAGACACGAAGCGCGACCAGGGCCAGGCGGAGCTGCGCTCGGACGCGACTCCTATCCATCCGATGCGGGTTTACGGGGAGTTGGTGCCGCTTTTGGACCGCGACGCCGTCGTGATCGGCGACGGCGGCGACTTCGTGAGCTACGCGGGTCGAGAGGTTCCGAGCTACGAGCCCGGGTGCTGGCTCGATCCGGGACCGTTCGGATGTCTGGGCGTGGGCCCGGGCTATGCCGCGGCCGCTCGCCTCGCCCGTCCCGACAAGCAGGTAGTCCTTCTATATGGCGACGGAGCGTTCGGATTCTCCGGGATGGAGCTTGAGACACTCGTTCGCCTCAAACTGCCGGTCGTGTGTGTGATCGGAAACAACGGGATCTGGGGGCTCGAGAAGCACCCGATGCAGGCGCTTTACGGCTACGACGTAGCAGCCGAGCTGCGGCCCGGGATCCGCTACGACGAAGTGATGGTGGCGCTCGGGGGCCGCGGAGAGCTCGTCGAAGACCCGGCGGACCTCGCTCCGGCGCTCAAGCGGGCACTGGACTCGGGCGAGCCCTATCTAGTGAACGTGATCACCGACCCTACGATCGCCTACCCCCGCTCCGCAAACCTGGCCTAGCTCAAGAGCGAGCGGAGAGGCGGAGGCGCCCGGAGCGGGGCCTTTGCAATTAAGCGCTCCGATGCCCGCCGTAGGCGCGCGAGGACCGCTTAGCAAGAGCGGAGCGAGCCCCGCGAGGGCGCCCCGCCTCGGAGCGAGCGGACCTGCAGGAATCCGGTTGGCGATGGCCGGTCGTCCCTTATCCTGCTGCCCCGTGAACGACATCCTCGAGGCCGCGCTCGACGCCGCAGTGGCGGCCGGCGCCGATTATGCAGACGTAAGAGGTGTCGATACGCGCACCGAGAACCTGTCGGTGCGCGGCTCGCAGATCGAGGCATTGGACCGGTCCGACTCCGAGGGGTTCGGCGTCCGCGTCCTGGCCAAGGGCGCGTGGGGCTCCGCCGCGTCGTCGACCCTGGATAGACAGGAAGCCACACGGATCGCGCGGCTCGCGGTCGAGGTGGCCGACGCAAGCTCGGCTGCTCGCAAAGCGCCGATCGAGTTGGTTCCCGAGCCGGTCCATGTCGATTCATGGTCGTCCGAGTTCCGGCGGGATCCATTCGAGGTCTCACTCGAGGACAAGGTCGAGGTGCTGACATCGGCCACGACCGAGATGGAGAAAGTCGATGGTGTTCGGGTCGCGCGTGGCTCGATGGACCTCTTGCGCCAGAAGACATGGTTCCTATCGAGCGAAGGATCGCGGATCGACCAGCAGGTCATCCACACGGCCGGGGGGATCGAAGCTACGGCCGTCTCCGATGGCGAGATACAGGTGCGCTCGTACCCGGGCTCGTTCCGTGGGCATTTCGCGGCCGCCGGATACGAAGTGATCGAGGACATGGAGCTCGCTGCGAACGCGCTGCAGACCGCCGAAGAAGCCGTCGCGCTTCTGAATGCCCCCGAATGCCCGTCCACCACGACCACGGTGGTGCTCGACGGACACCAGGTGATGCTCCAGGTTCACGAATCGGTCGGACATCCGACCGAGCTCGACCGCGTGCTCGGGATGGAAGCCGCCTTCGCCGGTACTTCGTTCGTCGGCATCCCCGACCTCGATGGTTTGCGTTACGGGTCCGAGCACATGAACGTCACCGCCGACGCAACGATCCCCGGCGCGTTAGGTACTTATGGGTACGACGACGAAGGGGTCGAAGCTCAGCGCGTCGATCTCGTGACGGAAGGGATCCTTACCGGTTTCCAATCGTCGCGCGAGACCGCGGCTGCGATGGGCGCCGATCGCTCGAACGGAACGATGCGTGCTGAAGGGTGGGAGAACTTCCCCCTCATCAGGATGACCAACATCAGCTTGCTTCCGGGCGAGGGCTCGCTGGACGATCTGTTGGCCGACGTCGACGACGGGATATTCATGGCAACCAACAAGTCGTGGTCGATCGACGACAAGCGCAAGAACTTCCAGTTCGGATGCGAGATCGCGTGGGAGATCAAGAAGGGCCGGCTGGGGAGGATGCTGAAGAACCCGCGCTATACCGGTATCACTCCGGTGATGTGGGGATCGCTCGACGCGGTCGCAGGAAAAGAAGAGTGGCGCGTGTGGGGAACGCCGAACTGCGGCAAGGGCCAGCCCGGCCAGACGATGCGAGTAGGACACGGCACCTCACCCGCCCGATTCCGCAACGTGTCCACCGGAACGGGGCACTGATAGATGCCTCTACCTCTAAGTGAAGAAGCTGCACGTTCTGCGGCCCGCGCGGTCCTGGAGATCGACGGAGCAGACGACGTCGAAGTGGTCGTGTCTGCCTCTGAGTCCGGTCTGACCCGATACGCCAACTCCGAGATCATCCAGAACACGGTCCGCAAGGAGCTCCGTGCGAGCGTGCGCGTCGTCACCGGCGGCCGCATCGCGAGCGCCACCACGAACCAACTAGATGCAGATTCGATGAGAAGGGCAGCCGAGCGCGCACTCGAAGCCGCGCGATCGACGCCCGTCGATGAGGAGTTTCCCGGTCTTGCTCGTCCGGAGGACGTCGGGCGGCCACAGCCGATCATGCGGTTCGACGAAGACACTGCATCGTCGTCGCCGGCAGCGCGCGCTCGAGCGGTGGAAGAGATCCTCGGAGTTGTCGGTGACGGAAGTGC